>DASXLB010000065.1 GCA_036496585.1 Vicinamibacterales bacterium | reverse complement strand
CTCGGATGAATCGGATAAGGAGTCGGATCCGGCCGCCGAGGGTGGCACGAGTCGAGGGAGTGGAGGGGCGAACGAGCACCGCGAGTGAGCCACGCGACCGGAGCGCGCCGGCGGAGCGGCGCGCGCGCGAGCGTGTAGGGGAGTCCGAGGGGCGACGCCCCTCGGATGAAAACGACGTCGATCTCGCACGGTTGTGTGCGGCCGGCGACGAGCGCGCCTGGGAGAGGTTCGTCCGAGAGTACCGCCCGATCCTCTATCGCGCCGCAGACGCGCTCGACGCGACTGGCGGCGCGCGCGAGGTCGCCGATTCGCTCTATGCCGATCTCTACGGTCTGGCGAGCGGCGGCGGCGAGCGCCAGTCGCTGCTGCGCTACTTCCACGGGCGGAGCAGCCTGGCGACGTGGCTGCGCGCGGTGCTGGCGCAACGCTACGTCGACCGCCTTCGGGCCGCACGCCGCCTCGCGCCTCTGCCCGACGCGGCCGAGCCCGAGGCGCCGGCGGCGGCCGATCCCGATCGCGATCGCTACGTGGCGCTGGTGCGCGGCGCGCTCGGCCACGCCGTGGCGCGGCTCGACCCGCGCGATCGCCTGCGGCTCGCCAGCTATTACGTGCAGGAGCTGACGCTCGCGCAGATCGGCCGTCTGCTGCGCGAGAGCGAGGCGTCGGCGTCGCGTCATCTGGCGCGGACGCGCCGCGAGATCCGCAGCGCCGTCGAGCGCCAGCTCCGCGAGGAGTCGCGCCTCGACGACGACCAGATTGCCGCGTGCCTCGCCTCGGTGATCGCGGATTCAGGTCCGCTCGATATGAAGCAGGTCATCTATGACTGAGTTGCCCGATCGGCTGCTGCGCGGCGTGCTCCACGACTCGGCGTCGGCCGCGGCGTTCGGGACCTGCGCCGACGCGGAGACGCTCGCGGCGTGGGCCGATGGGACGTTGACCGCGACGGCCCGCGCCGCGTTCGAGGCGCACGGCGCCGACTGCGCGCGATGCCAGGCGCTCATCGCCGCCGTGATGCGAACGGAGCCGCCGCCGATCGCCCGACCGTGGTGGAGGGCGCCAGTGGCGTGGCTGGTGCCGCTCGCCGCCGCGGCCGTAGCGCTCGTCATCGTCGGGCGCCTCGCCTTCATCGAACCACCGTCGCCCGCGCTGGTGGCGTTTCCCTCGCCAGCAGCGGCCGCATTGCCCGCGCCCGGCCCGGCCGCGGCGTCCCCCGCCGCCGGCGCGCGCGAACAGGCCGTCGCACCCGCAGGCTCGGCTGCGCAGACAGCCGCATCCGCTGCGGCGGCACCGGCCCGGCTCGCAGGGCGATCGGTGACCGACGCGGCGGGGCCATCCCCTGCGCTGCCGGCGACGCGCCAGAAGGCTGAGACGATCGCTGACGCGGCGCCGGCGGCGCCGGGGCAGGCCGCGCCAGGTCAGGCGCCGGCCACGGCCGAGCCCGCCGCCAAGGACCTCGTTGCTCCGAAAGAGCCCGCGCCGGCCGCTCCGGCAGCGGCTGGGGCGGCGCCTGCGCGGTCTACCCAGGTGAACGTGGCGGCAGCCGACCGCGACGACATGAGGAGGGCGCCGCGCGCCCGTGCCTTCGCCGCGGCGCCGATGATGAACGCGCCCGCGCCTGCGCCGGTGGCGATCCTGTCGCCCGATCCCCTTTCGCAGTGGCGCAGCGTCGACGGCCGGATCGAGCACACGACGGACGGCGGCAAGACGTGGCAGGCACAGTCGATCGACGGACTGACGCCGGTGCGGGCGGGCGCCGCGCCGTCGGCGCGCGTCTGTTGGCTGGTCGGCGCCGGCGGTCTGGTGCTCGTCACCACCGACGGCACCGCGTGGGTCCGTGCCGCAGTCCCCGACGCGATCGATCTCGTCGCCGTCGAGGCGACCGACGCCTCGCACGCCACGGTGACCACCATCGCCGGCCGCCGCTTCATGACGAGTGATGGCGGCAAGACCTGGACGCCGCGGTAGACGCGGGAGAGTGGGACCGGGGGTGTATAAGCGTCACGAATAGAGACGTAAGGACTATTTGTTTGACGAATGATCGGCCGTGTGCCAGAGTTTCGGGGATGCGGATTGCCTATCAGGGGGAGCCCGGCGCCTACAGCGAAGCCGCGGCGCTGGCGTTCGCGCCGGACGCCACGCCGTTGGCGTGCCGCAACTTCGAGGATGTCTTCCAGGCAGTGGCCGACGGCACGGTGGGGCGAGGCATCGTGCCGATGGAGAACACCATCGGCGGCAGCATTCACCGCAACTACGACCTGCTCGTCGAGCACGAGCTGCCGATCGTCGGCGAGGTGCAGCTGAAGGTGGATCACTGCCTGCTGGCGCTGCCCGGCGTGCGGCTCGAGGACGTCAAGGTCGTCCACTCGCACCCGCAGGCGCTGGCGCAATGCGAGCGCTTCCTGCGCGGGCTCTCCGGCGTCGACATCTCCGCCGGTTACGACACGGCCGGTGGCGCCAAGCTGATCCGCGAGCAGGGGCTGAGGCATGACGCCGCGATTGCCTCGATTCGCGCCGCGCAGGTGTTCGGCCTGGAGGTGCTCAAGCGCGGCATCCAGGACTACGACAACAACATCACGCGCTTCTGCGTCATCGCCCGCCACCCCGTCACTGAAGGGGCGGACAAGACGACGATCGTGTTCGCGCTGCCGAGCGAGCCGGGATCGCTGTTCCGTGCGCTGAGCGTCTTCGCGATGCGCAAGATCGATCTGACGAAGCTCGAGTCGCGTCCCATCCGCGGCAGCGCCTGGGAGTACATGTTCTACGCCGACCTGGGCGTGTCGCGCGACGACCTGAACTGCGGCCGGGCGCTCATCAACCTCGCCGAGTTCGCGCGCTGGGTGCGCACGCTCGGCACCTATCGCGCCGCGCGCGAGGTCTCGTCGCCGGACGAGCCGATCACTGCGGCGGCGCCGGAGTCCACCCGATGAGCGCGTCGGATCCGGTGCGCCCCGCCGGCGGCATGATCACCGCCGGGCCGGCCCGCGCCGCGTCGCGCGCGATGCTCAAGGCGGTCGGCTTCACCGATGGCGACCTCAAGAAGCCGCTGGTCGGCATCGCCAACACCTGGATCGAGATCGGGCCGTGCAACTACCACTTGCGCGACCTCGCCGTGCACGTCAAGCGCGGCGTGCGCGAGGCGGGCGGCACGCCGATGGAGTTCAACACGGTGTCGATCTCCGACGGCATCACGATGGGGACCGCCGGCATGCGCGCTTCGCTCATCAGCCGCGAGGTGATCGCGGACTCGATCGAGCTGGTCGCCCGCGGCAACGCCTTCGACGCCGTCGTCTGCCTGGTCGGCTGCGACAAGACGATTCCGGGCGCCGCGATGGCGCTGGCGCGGCTCGATGTTCCGGGCCTGGTGCTCTACGGCGGATCGATCGCGCCCGGCCACGTCGACGGCCGCGACGTCACCATTCAAGACGTGTTCGAGGCGATCGGCGCCAATGCGGCCGGCCGGCTCGATGCCGCCGGGCTGCGGCGGATCGAGGATGGCGCGTGCCCGGGCGTCGGCGCGTGCGGCGGCCAGTTCACCGCCAACACGATGGCGGCCGCGTGCGAGTTCCTCGGGCTTTCGCCGATGGGCAGCGCGAGCGTGCCGGCGCTGGATCCCCGCAAGGCCGACGTCGCCGTCGAGGCCGGCCGGCTGGCGATGGCGCTGCACAACGGCGGGGTCACGGCGCGCCGGATCGTGACCCGCGCCGCCATCGAGAACGCGATCGCGGCGGTCGCCGCGACCGGCGGATCGACCAACGCCGTGCTGCACCTGCTGGCGATCGCCAGGGAAGCCGGTGTCGAGCTCGATCTGGACGTGTTCGACGCGGTCAGCCGCAAGGTGCCGCTGATCGCCGACCTCAAGCCTGGCGGCCGCTTCGTCGCAACCGATCTGCATCGCGCCGGCGGCACCCGCCTGGTGGCGCAGCGGCTCGTGCAGGCGGGCGTGCTTCACGCCGAGACCCGGACCGTGTCGGGACGGACGATCGGCGACGAGGCGGCGCTCGCGACCGAGACGCCCGCGCAGGAGGTGGTGCGGCCGCTCAGCAATCCGATCTCGCCCAACGGCGGCCTGGTCATCGTGCGCGGCAATGTCGCGCCCGACGGCGGGGTGATCAAGATCAGCGGCCACACCCGTCCGAGTCACAGCGGCCCGGCGCGGGTGTTCGACGCCGAAGAGGACGCCTTCGCCGCCGTGCAGGCTGGAGCGATCAAGGCCGGCGACGTGGTGGTCATCCGCTACGAAGGGCCGAAGGGCGGCCCCGGCATGCGCGAGATGCTCGCCGTGACGGGCGCCATCGTCGGCGCCGGTCTGGGGGAGTCGGTGGCGCTCATCACCGACGGCCGTTTTTCCGGCGCGACGCGCGGGCTGATGATCGGCCACATCGCGCCGGAAGCCGCGGTCGGCGGCCCGATCGCGGCGATCAGGGACGGCGACGTCATCACCATCGATCTGGCCGCGCGCAGCCTGGCGGTGGCGCTGACGCCTGCCGCTGTCGCGTCGCGGCTCGCGACCTGGACGCCGCCTCCGCCGCGTTTCTCCACCGGCGTGATGGCGAAATACGCGAAGCTCGTCTCGTCGGCCGCGCAAGGCGCGGTGACGGGATAGAACAGTAGACAGAAGACGGTAGCGACGATGAAAAAGACAGGCGCACAGATTCTCTGGGAGTGTCTCGTTCGCGAGGGCGTGGCCGACGTGTTCGGCTATCCGGGCGGCGCGATCCTGCCGGCCTACGATGCGATGCTCGCTTATCCGATCCGTCACATCCTGACCCGGCACGAGCAGGGGGCGACGCACATGGCCGACGGCTACGCGCGCGCCACCGGCAAGGTCGGGGTGGCGATCGCCACCTCCGGTCCCGGCGCCACCAACATGGTCACCGGGCTGGCCACCGCGATGATGGACAGCTCGCCGATCGTCTGCATCACCGGCCAGGTCGGCAGCCGGCTGATCGGGTCGGATGCGTTCCAGGAAACCGACATCACCGGGGTCACCCTGCCGGTCACCAAGCACAACTACCTGGTGACGCGCGCCGCCGACGTCGCGCCGGCGGTGCGTGAAGCCTTCTACCTCGCCAAGAACGGTCGCCCCGGTCCGGTGCTGATCGACATCACCAAGGACGCGCAGCAGTCGCAGGCGGAGTTCGACTACGACGCGGCGGCTCCGCGTCCGCACGGCCGCCCCGGACCGCCGCCGCAGGAGGCGAATTTCCGCGAGGCGCTCGCGCTCATCAACGCGGCCGAGCGGCCGGTCATCCTCGCCGGCCACGGCATCCTGCTGGGCAACGCCATGGCGGAGTTCAAGGCGTTTGCCGAGCGGACCCAGATCCCGGTGGCGATGACGCTGCTCGGCATCGGCGCCTTCCCCGCCTCGCACACGCTCAACCTCGGCATGATGGGGATGCACGGCGAGGCCTGGGTCAACACCGCGATCCAGGAGGCGGACCTGCTGATCGCGATTGGCATGCGCTTCGACGATCGGGTCACCGGCACCCTTGCCAGCTACGCGCCCAACGCGAAGAAGATCCACGTCGAGATCGATCCCGCGGAAATCAACAAGAACGTGCCGGTCGACGTCGGCATCATCGGCGACGTGCGCGACGTGCTGCCTCGCCTGCTGCCGGCGATCGCGCCGGGCGATCGCAGCGCCTGGCTGCGCAAGATCGACGAGTTGAAGGGGGGCTCGGCCGTCCTCGACATCAAGAACCTGCCCGACGAAGGGCACCTCTACGCCGCGCACGTCATCAACGATCTGTGGCGCGCCACCAGCGGCAAGGCGCTGGTGGTGACCGACGTCGGCCAGCACCAGATGTGGGAGGCGCAGTACTACCACCACGACGTGCCGCGGTCGCTGATCACATCCGGTGGTCTCGGCACGATGGGCTTCGCGCTGCCGGCGGCGATCGGCGCCAAGATCGCGCGGCCCAACGCGGAGGTCTGGGTCGTCGTCGGCGACGGCGGCTTCCAGATGACGATGAGCGAGCTGGCGACGATCGTCCAGGAAGGCATCGACATCAACATCGCGATCATCAACAACGGCTACCTCGGCATGGTGCGGCAGTGGCAAGAGTTCTTCTACGAGCGCCGCTACGCGGCGACGCCGCTGCTCAGCCCGGATTTCGTCAAGATCGCCGACGCCTACGGCATTCGCGGCATCAACGTGCGGAAGCGCGACGAAGTGATCCCGGCGGTGCAGGCGGCGCGCAAGGCGCGCGAGACGGTGCTCATCGACTTCGCCGTGGAGCAGGAAGACACGGTCTATCCGATGGTGCCGGCGGGCGCGGCGCTGCATCAGATGATTCGCCGGCCCAGTCCGATCGCCGAAACCGGCGAGGACGTCTAGGGCCATTGGCAGCGGACAGTCGACAGTTGGCAGAGAAGCCTATGCAGACCACTTTCATCGTTCACGTCGAGGACCAGCCGGGCGTGCTGACGCGCGTCACCTCGCTCATCCGTCGCCGCGGCTTCAACATCGAGTCGCTGACCGTCGGGCACACCGAGCGGGCGGGCATCTCGCGCATGACGATCGTGATGGACTCCGACGAGCGCGCGGTGCCGCGAATCGAAGCCAATCTCTACAAGCTCGTCAACGTGATCAGCGTCGAGAACGTCACGCCGCAGCCGGTCGTCTTCCGAGACCTGGCGATGATAAAGGTTGCCGCGACCGAAGCCTCGCGCGGCCCGATCATGCAGCTCGTCGACGTCTTCCGGGCCCGGGTCGTCGACGTCTCGCCCGACTCGCTGATTATCGAGATCACCGGCACCGAAGACAAGATCGACGGACTGGTCGAGATGCTCAAGCCGTACGGCGTGCTCGAGATGGCGCGCACCGGCCGGGTCGCGATGGCGCGCGGCAGCAGCGCGCCGATCCTGGCCGCCGCCGAACGGCCGGCCGGCGACAAGGAAGTCGAGTTCGACAGCGGCGTGTCGTTCTCGGTCTAGAGCACGGATACACACACGCGGAGCCGCGGATAAACGGCCGGATACGGAGTGGCAATGGCGAAGATGTACTACGACAAGGACGCGGACCTCGCGCTCATTCAAGCGAAGAAGGTGGCCGTGATCGGATACGGGTCCCAGGGGCACGCGCACGCGCTGAACCTGAAGGACAGCGGCGTCGACGTGCGCGTCGGTCTGCCGCCCGGCAGCGCCTCGCGCGCCAAGGCAGAGAAAGACGGGCTGCGCGCCCTCGACGTCGCCGAGGCCGTCCGCGAGGCGGACGTCGTGATGGTGCTGACACCCGACCACGGCCAGGGAAAGCTCTACAAGGAATCGATCGAGCCGAACCTGAAACCCGGCGCGACGCTGATGTTCGCGCACGGCTTCAACATCCGCTTCGGCACGATCCAGCCGCCCGCCAACGTCGACGTGTCGATGATCGCGCCGAAGTCGCCGGGCCACCGGGTCCGCGAACTGTTCAAGGAAGGCGGCGGCACGCCGGCGCTGGTGGCGATTCACCAGGATGCCAGCGGCAAGGCGCGCGAACTGGCGCTCTCCTACGGCAAGGGCATCGGCGTCACCCGCGCCGGCGTCGTCGAGACGACGTTCACCGAGGAGACCGAGACGGATCTGTTCGGCGAGCAGGCGGTGCTCTGCGGCGGCACGAGCGCGCTGGTGAAGGCCGGTTTCGAGACGCTCGTCGAGGCGGGCTACCAGCCTGAAATCGCCTACTTCGAGTGCCTCCACGAGCTGAAGCTGATCGTCGACCTCATGTACCGCGGCGGCCTCAACTACATGCGCTACTCGATCAGCGACACCGCCGAATTCGGCGACTATACCGGCGGCGCGCGGCTGGTCACGGCCGAGACGAAGGCCGAGATGAAGCGGATGCTCGACGACATCCGCAGCGGCCGCTTCGCCAAGATGTGGATCGCCGAGAACGAGAAGGGCCGTCCGAGCTTCAACGCGCACCGCGCCGAGGAACAGGGTCAGCTCCTCGAGCAGGTCGGCGTCGAACTGCGGCGGATGATGCCGTTCGTCGATCCCGTCGAAGTCAAGCAGACGGTGCCGACGCGATAGTTCAAGCCGCGCGCGACGACCGGGCAGGACGCGGGCGGCGGCGCCACACGAGCGCCGAACCGCCTGCGACCAGCAGCAGCACCGCCAACACCGCAAGCGTCTTCCGATAGTGCATACCGCCCAGGACCATCAGCAGCGGGAGCGGCACGTGCGGGGGGCCGATCTGCGGGAGCCAGACGATGGCGTCGGCATTCCTGATCAGAGACAGGCGGACCGGGCGGGATTCGATCCACACGGTTTGGCTCCCGGCAAAGGCCTCGTCGTTCCTGACTGAGGCGTCGCGGAGGTCCACGAGGAAGGGCGTCGACGACAACGCTCGCATCCGCGTGGCGAACTGGTCGGAACCAGCCCGAACCCAGCCATAGCCGACATCGTCATCGGATCCCGGCGCGGGGAAGATCATGATCGCGCTTCCTCGGTCGGCGACCGGAAGGATCGTGTAGATGCGTTCTCCCAGCCGCTGTCGAAGCGCGTAGCCGACGGACGGTCCTGCAAGAGAGTCGTCGTAGGTCAGATGGCTCCAGTGCGCCCAGAGCATCAGCTTCCGGTCGATGGACACGTTTCGCAGCGCTTCCGCGAAGATCGCAGCCTGGCCGTCCCGAAGGGCCTTGTAGCTGGCTGAATGGGAGGCCATGCCGGTGCACAGTGCGAGGGAGCCGCGCAGACTTGCCGGAACCAGTCGCAGTGACCGTGAATGCATTGGAACGTCTGGGAAGCGAGCCGCTACCACTGGACTCGCCGTTGCGATCCACGTCTCCAGTTGCTCAATTGCGTGGATCGCGGCCGGAGCGTCAGCTGGCGTAAACGCACCGCAGCCGCCGGTCAAAGGCTGAAGGTCATGCAGCCATGTGTCACGGGCCAGATTCACTGGCGGCGCGGCATATGTCGTCAGTCGATCGGCAAGCAGCCGAATGGCCTCGACGCCGTATGTTCCCTTTCCGCTGCCTGGCTGCACGTCGTACGAAGTGACGTACAGACGATTTTGCGTCGACCAGCTCGCGGCTTCGTACTGAAACAGCTCCCGGATTTCAGGGGTGTTCCACAGAGGGAAGAGCGCGAGCTGCGCCTCCGACGCGTCGCGATCCGATCGGGCCGACGCGAGGAACCGATCCTGCGTGGCCCACGCATCGACGAGCGAGCCCTCGAGGGCGAGCGTGTGAAAGCCCAGATGCTCGTTCAGGAACCGGATGATTCCGATGCGCAGGATGGGAAACTCGTGAGTCATGTGGATCGGCTCCGCCAACCCGACTACATCGACGTTCTCAAGCCTTGGCGCGAGAAACTGCCATTGGGCCGCCGTCTCGAAATGGCTTCCGTCGAGCCTGTGAATTGCAAGCAGCGACGGCGCTTGTCCCGAGCGCGCGCCGAGGATGGTTCCGAGCAGCAGCAGAATCGACGCGGCCATTGGTCCCCCAACGCCGGCGCGGGCGGCGCCGTCACGGATGACTACGAGCGAAAAAGCGCCGAATTCGGCGGGCGCGAGTCGTATCTTATATCATGTAAGACCGATAAACATAGCTGTAATTTAGATAAAGCACGAGCCTGCCGAGTAGCGAGGCAGGCCGGGTCTTCGGACCCGGCTTTTCGTCAGGCGTCCTGCCGCAGCACGGCGATCGGATCGATCCGCAGCGCTCGCGACGAGCAGGCCGCTGTCATCAATCCCGAAACCAGCGTCACGACGGCCGCCGTAACGCCGAACGTCGCCGCGTCGTACGGCCGTACGCCGTAAAGCAGCGACGATAACCCGCGTCCGGCGATGGCGCCGGCTCCCAGGCCGGCGATGATACCGATCGCCGTCAGCGTCAGGCCCTGCCTGCCTATCGTCCACATCAGCCGCTCCGGTGAGGCGCCGAGCGCCGCGCGGATCGCCAGATCGCGCCGCCGCTCGGCGACCAGCGTCGAGAGCGTGGCCATCACGCCGACCGCCGCGACGGCGAGTGCGAGCAGCGCGAACGCCGCGGCGGGGATGGCGCGCATGCGGCGCGCCGCGATCGACTCCGCCTGGATGCCGTCGAGCGTCAGCAGCTCGGGGACCGGCACGGCGGGATCGATGCTGGCGATGACCTGCCTGACGTCCGCGAGCGAGCGCCGCGGATCCGACGCCGTGCGAGCGACCAGGTAGCCGGTGCCGAACGGCCGGCTGCTCCACGGCAGGTAGAGCGCGCCGCCAGCGGGAGCGTCGAGACCGCTGTACTTGACGTCGGCGACGACGCCGATGACTCGCGGCACGCCGGCGACGCCGAACATCGACGGCAGCTTCACGAACTTCTGTCCGATCGGATCGAGGCCGGGGAAAGAGAATCTGGCGAGCGATGCGCTCAGGACCACGACCGGCGACTGGTTGTCGGCGTCCTGGAAGTCGCGGCCGGCGATGAAGCGTGCGCCGAGCGCCGGCAGAAAGCCCGGTGTCGCGCTGCCGACGTTGACCATCAGGCTCCGCCTCCTGCCGTCATTCTCAAAGGCGATCGACATCGAGACTGGCGGCGTGCGCGGCGGCAGAGAGCTGCCGAGGCCGGCGCCGCGAACGCCTGGTAGCGCACGCGTTCGATCGAGCAGGTCCCGAACGAACGCGGATCGTTCGGAACCCGCAAGGACCTTGTCCGACAACGCGACCTTCGCCGACAGCGCCTGATGCCCGTCGAAGCCGGCGTCCTCGTGAAGGAGTGCGGTGACCGTCCGTATCAGCAGGCCGGCGCCGACGAGCAGCATGCAGCAGCAGGCAATCTGGGCGACCACCAGCAGCCTCCGCACGACCCACACCGCTGGTCGCGACGACGATGATGGCTTGAGGAATGCCGTGAAATCCGCGCGCGCGGCGTGCCAGGCGGGAATGCTGCCGCTCAGCACGACGGCCAGGGCCACGAGTACAACGGTCGCCACTCCGACCGCGATGTCGAGGCGGACCTGGCCGAGCCGGGGGAAAGTTGTCCCGGCGGCCGCGGCGAACCGGGTGAGGGCCAGCTGACCGAGCAGCAGACCCGCCGCGGCGCCGGCGATCGCCACGACGGACAGTTCGACGAAGATGCGGCGGACGAGATCGGCGCGTCCGGCGCCGAGCGCCAGCCGGGTCGCGAACTCGCGTCGCCGGGAGATGTCCCGACCGATGAAGAGCGTGGCGACATTGGCGGAGGCGACGGCGAGCACCAGGAGCGATCCGGCGAACGCGACCAGGAGCAGACGCCGCAGACCGCCGATGACGGACTCACCGAGCGGCGTGATCGAGATGGCATTGCCCGGATCCGTTCTGAGGTCGCGCGCCACCCGCGCCGCGGTGTCGCGAAACTGCGCCAGCGTGACGCCTGGCTTCAGCCGCGCGACGATCTTGGCATAGCCCGGTTCGAACGGTGCGACGCGCCAGGGCAGCCAGATGCCGATCTGCTCGTTCGGAAATCCGAACTCCGGCGAAAGCACCGCGGCCACCGTTCGCGGCGCGTCACCGATGGTGACCGTCGTGCCGACGGCCCGCGGCTTCTCGCCGCCGAGCACCTCGGCGACCCGGCCGGCCCCGACCCACACCGAGTCGTCATCGGAGGCGAGGCGTGTCATGCGCGGCGCTGCCGCGCCGAACACGTCGAAGAACCGATCGGTGGCGAACGCGGCACGCACCACTGCGCTGTGTGACCCGGTACGAACGGTCACGTCACGCGTGTAGTAGGCGGCGGCCGCTTCCGCGCCATCGAGGCGGCGAAGCCACTCCCCGGCTTCGTCCGGAGAAAAATCGAGGTCGCCGCCGTCCGGGAACAGGAGGGTCAGAATGACGATGCGCTCGGAAGACGGATAGGGAAGCGGGCGCAGCAGAATCCCGTACGCCGCCGCCATCGCGGCAACGTTCACGCCGATGCCGAGCGCCAGCGTCAGCACGGCCAGTGCGGTGAAAGCGGGCCGCTGCCGCATGCCGCGCACCGCGTCCCGCAGATCGCGGATCAGAATATCGATCGCGGACATGGCGGCCATTGTATCGCCGCCGCATCGCCGGGTCTGAAGACCCGACCTACGGGTCGTAGGGCGGACCTGTCAGGTCCGCCGCAGCAACCGGTCCCCGGCGCTACAAGCTGGTGATCGCGCCGTACGTCTCCGGCCGGCGGTCGCGGTAGAACTGCCAGGTGTCGCGCACTTCCTTGATCAGATCCAGATTCAGATCGGCCACGACGAGCTCGGTCCGATCTCGGCTGGCTTCCGCGACGATGCGGCCGCGCGGGTCACAGAAGTAGCTCTGGCCGTAGAACTCGCCGATGTTCCACGGCGCTTCAATGCCGACTCGGTTGATCGCGCCGACGAAGTAGCCGTTGGCGACCGCGTGCGCCGGCTGCTCGAGCTTCCAAAGATACTCCGACAGCCCGGCGACGGTCGCGGACGGATTGAAGACGATCTCGGCACCGTTGAGGCCGAGGATGCGCGCCCCTTCGGGAAAGTGCCGGTCGTAGCAGATGTAGACGCCGACCTTGCCTACCGCGGTCTGAAACACGGGATAGCCCGTGTTGCCCGGACGGAAGTAATACTTCTCCCAGAAACCTGGGGCGACCTGCGGGATGTGATGCTTGCGGTACTTGCCGAGATAGGCGCCGCCGGCGTCGATGACCGCTGCCGTGTTGTAGTAGACGCCGGTGTTCTCCACCTCGTAGATCGGGACGATGACGACCATCCCGAGCCGCTGGGCGACGTCCTGGAACAGCCTCGTGGTCGGGCCGTTCGGGATCTCCTCGGTCAGCTCGTACCACTTCGTCTTCTGCTCGGCGCAGAAGTATGGCCCGTAGAAGAGCTCCTGCAGGCAGAGGACCTGGACACCCTGACGGCCAGCATCCTCGACGAGTGGCAGCGTCTTGTCGATCATCCGCTGCTTGACGTCGGCGGTGGCCCCGTCGAGGGACACGTCGCACTTCACCTGAATCAAGCCGGCTCGAACCGTCCGTGGCATTGTGTCGGCCTCCCGGGAAAGAACCGAAACGTAGCATAGTTGCGTCTAATCACGGCATGTACGGCTCCTGGATCCGTCTCGTCCTGCTGGCGGTTCTCGCGGCTGCCGTCCCCGCGTCCGCGCAGACGCCCGCTCCAGCCCCTCCCGCCGCCGCCGGGTTTCGACTGACCCGTGCGGCCAGTCCGATCAAGATCGACGGCGACCTTTCGGACGAAGCCTGGCGGACGGCGGCCAGGGTGGAACGATGGTACGAAGTGCAGCCCGGTGACAACAACGAGCCGCCGGTCAAGAGCGTCGGTTATCTGACCTACGACGATCGGGCGTTGTACGTGGCGTTCGAGTTCGACGATCCCGCCCCGGCGGCGATTCGGGCGCCGTACGGCGACCACGACAGCATTTCGGGCAACAACACCGACTTCGGCGGGATCATCATCGACACGCAGTCGACGAAGCGGACCGCCATCGAGTTCTTCGTGAGTCCGCGCAACGTGCAGTACGACGCCGTCACCGACGACGCGACGGGGGAGAACCAGTCGCCGGATTTCTTCTGGGACTCGGCGGCGAAGATCACCGATCGCGGCTGGACGCTCGAGATGCGGATCCCGTTCTCGACGCTGCGCTACCCGCGCGTCGATCCGCAGAAGTGGGGCATCATCCTGATGCGCAACTATCCGCGCAACTTCCGCTACCAGTTTGCGTCGGCGGTCATGCCGCGCGGCAGCAACTGCTTCATCTGCCACGTCACCGACCTAGAGGGACTCGAACACCTGCCGGCGGGCGGCCATCTGGTGGCCGCCCCCTACGCCAGCGCGAGCGACACCGCGCATCCCGAAGGCGGCGTCGAGGGGGCGCCCCTCAAGAACGATCCGGTTGACGGCCGTATCGGCGTCGACGTCAAGTACAGCCCCGACGCCAATCACGCGCTCGATCTCACGGTGAGGCCCGACTTCTCGCAGATCGAGTCCGACACGGCGCAAATCTCGGCCAACGAGCGGTTCGCGCTGTTCTATCCGGAGAAGCGCCCGTTCTTTCTCGAGGGGGTCGACCTGTTTCAGACGCCGATCCAGGCGGTCTACACGCGCACGATCACCGACCCGACCTGGGGCACACGGCTGACCGGGAAGGACGGCAACCTCCGCTACACCGCGCTCGTCGCCCGTGACGGTGGCGGCGGGCTCGTCATCCTGCCCGGCTCGAACGGATCGTCGTCGGCGCCGCAGGACTTCACTTCGATGAATGCCATCGGTCGCGTCAAGGAGCAGATCGGCCGGTCGTTCGTCGGGGCGCTCGTCACCGATCGCGAGATCACCAGCAGCGGCGGCGGCTACAACCGCCTCGTCGGCCCCGATTTCGAATGGCGTCCCAACGCCGCCGACGTCGTGACCGGCCAGGTGCTGTACAGCACCACGCAGACGCCGAACCAACCCGATCTCGACGAGAGCTGGGACGGGCGCCGCGAGAGCGGGACGGCGCTGCAGACCTACTACACGCGCAACACGCGGCACTTCGACATGTTCGGCGGCTATTCCGACATCACCGACGGCTTCCGCGCCGATCTCGGGTTCGTGCCGCAGGTCGGCTACCGGCAAGGCAACGTGTCGACGGGCTGGACGGTGCACCCGAAGGGGGCGATTTCCCGCGAGCGCACGTTCTTCAGCGCCCAGTACCAAGCCGACCGCGACGGCCGCATCATCACCGAAAACGCGCAGCCAGGATTCGGCATGGACACCAAGTGGAACGGCTTCGTGCAGGTCCGCTATACGAGCGATCGCACCCGCGCCGGCGACGAATTGATCGGACGCCAGCAGGGTGGCTTCACCGTGCAGTTCAGCCCGACGCGCCGCCTCGCGCTGCTCTTCGTCGACACGACCTTCGGCCAGGACATCGATTTCGACAACGCGCGGCCGGCGACCGGCTACACGCTCAACCTGCGCGGCACCGTGGTGGCGACCGATCACCTGTCGCTCGATCTGATCCAGAACACGCGCTCGCTCGACGCGAACGCCGCCGCCGTCACCGGTCACCTCCTCACCGAGCAGGTGTCGCACGTCAAGGCGACCTACACGTTCACGTCGCGCATGTTCGTGCGCGCGATCGGCCAGTACGTCGAGACGACGCGCGATCCATCGCTCTACACGTTCGACGTCCCCGCCAAGTCCGGCAGCTTCAGCGGCTCGCTGCTGTTCGCCTACAAATTGAACTGGCAATCGGTGATGTTCGTGGGCTATGGCGACGATCGCGACCTGCCGTCGCCGCCCGATCCGGTTCACGGGCTGCAGCCGGTCGATCGGCAATTCTTCGTGAAACTGTCCTACGCCCTGCAGCGATAGCGACTCAGGGATTCGGGATCACCGGCGCGGCATAGCCTTCCGCGGCCTCGTGCCCGCCGTGGTACTCCCGCGCGTCGGGGCGCCGGATTTGCGAATGCGCGACGATCCGGTCGCGGCGGAGGCCGCGGAAGTCGTCGAGCCGGCTCCAGCCGCGCGCCGCGTGCGTCTCGAGGAACGCCTGCATTCCTGACAGCAGGCCCTTGATCACGTTGGGCCCGATCGCGTGATCCAGCATCGCGGCGGTACACACCTGTGCGGTGCCGCAGCCGAGCAGGAAGTAGCTCAGTGCCTGGGGGAACTCGGAGATACCGCCGATCCCCGAGAAGCTGCGCTCCGGAAACGCCGTGCTCATCTGGGCGATCTTCGCGAGCGACAACGGCAGAATCGCCGGGCCGCCGAGGCCGCCGTACGACACCAGGCCGTCGACGTTCACTTCGAAGTCGAGCGACTCGGGATCGATCGGCGGCAGCGAGGTGAAGGTGTTCGACGAGGTGATCGAGTCGGCGCCGGCGTTGAACGCCGCTTCCGCCTCCTTGGCGATGTTGGTCGTCGTCGGGGTCAGCTTCACCCAGACCGGCCGGCGCGCCACCTGTTTCACCGCGCGGACGACCGTGTCGATGAGCGCGCAATTTCGCCCGATGTTCGATCCCATGTCGACCCGATCCATGTGCGGGCACGACAGGTTCAGTTCGAAGGCGTCGACCCCCTGCTCCTGGCAGGCGACGGTCAACTGGCGCCAATGGTCGATTTCACGGTCGTCCTCGGAGCCGGCCATGATCGACGCGACCAGCACCTTGTGCGGGAAGGCCTGCTTGATGCGGCGCAGGCGCGGCAGCCACCAGTCGAGCGGCTTGTCGGAGATCAGCTCCCAGTTCCACGACGAGTGAAGCGCGGCGCCAGGGCGCTTGTCCATCGAGATGCGGGCGCTGTCGGCGCTCGAGCGGAGGAATCGCGTTTTCGGCCCCTTGACGTTGACGACCGGGTGCATGCCGATCGTCTTGACGACCACGCCGCCCCAGCCCGCCTCGAAGGCACGGAGAATGTTCGAGTCCGATTCGGTCGGCGGAGCCGAGGCGAGCAGAAACGGGTTCTCGAATTCAATGCCGGTGAACGTCGTCGAGAGCGTCGGCTGCATCGGGTCCCCCTACCACCAGCGCGCGATCGTGACCTTCTTGTCGGTGTAGAACTCGAACCCGTCGCGGCCGTGGACCTTGAGATCGCCGAAGAAACTGTCGCGGGCGCCGCCGAACGGGAAGTAGGCCATCGGCGCGGCCACGCCGATGTTGACGCCGACCATCGAGGCCGTCGACCGGCGCGCGAACTCGCGGGCGTGCCCTCCGTTCGACGTGAAGATCGATGCGGCGTTGGCGTTGGGATGCGCCTCGAGCAGCGCCACCGCATCGGCGAGCGTCCGCACTGCGTGAATCGACGCGACCGGACCGAAGATCTCCTCGTGACCGATGGCCATCTTCGGCGAGACGTCGTCGAACACGGTCGGGCCGACGAAGAAGCCCTCGTCGCGGTCCGCCACGGCGACGCCGCGGCCGTCGAGCACGAGCTTCGCGCCTTCCGCCACTCCCTTGTCGATGTAGCGCCTGACGCGGTCGCGATGCGTGCCGCTGATGACCGGCCCCATCGTCACGCCCGGCTGTATGCCGTCGCCGACCTTGAGGCTCTTCGCCGAGGCGACGAGCCGGTCGCGCGCTTCGGCGTGTGCCTCGCCGACCGGCACCAGCACGCTGCCCGCGAGGCAGCGCTCGCCGGCGCAGCCGTAGAAGGACTCGGTGATCGCCTCGATCGACTTCTCGAAGTCGGCATCGGGCATGATCACCACGAAGTTCTTGGCGCCGCCGAGCGCCTGGACGCGCTTGCCGGCGTGCGAGGCGCGCTGGTAGACGGCGCGCGCGACCGGCGTCGAACCGACGAACGACACCGCGCGAATGCCCGGGTGATCGCAGATCGCCTCGACCGCCTCCCGTCCGCCGTTCACCAGATTGACGACCCCGGGCGGAATGTCGCATTGCTCGAGAAGCCGGAAGAGCAACCGCGCCGACAGCGGCACCTGCTCCGACGGTTTGATGATCACGCAGTTGCCGGTGACTGCCGCGAACGGCAGGAACCAGAGCGGCACCATGGTTGGAAAATTGAAAGGCGTGATCGCCGCCACGACTCCCAGCGGCTGTCGGAACACCGTGCAGTCGACGCCGCCGGCGATCTGCTCCATCCCGTAGCCCATCATCAGCGACGGCGCGCCGCACGCGACCTCGACGCATTCGATGCCGCGGCGCACGCTGCCGCGCGCCTCGCCGAGCGTCTTGCCATGCTCGGTGGTCACCTGGCGCGCCAGTTCTTCGAAGTGCTCTTCGAGCCGCTGCACGAAGCGCAGCATCGCGCGCGCCCGTTGAACGACGGGCGTGTCGCGCCAGGCGGGGAACGCGGCGGCGGCCGCCCTCACCGCGGCGTCCACCTCAGTGGCGCTCGACAGCGGGGCCGTTGCGATGATCTCGCCGGTGGCGGGGTTGTAGACGTTGACCGACTCGGCCGCCCGCGACGTGACCCACGTGCCGCCGATGAAGTTCTGGACGATCTCCGGAGTGCTCATAGTCACGTCGGAGAATACCGCAGGAGGAACAGGCGGGCGGCAGAATCTGATTTCATCCGACGCTTCTGCTCAGTCGCGCCCATTTTTCAGACAATCTCTAGCGATTTTCCCGATCTCCCGTCGATTCCGCGCTGCGAACCGCCGTTCGAACCTGCTCGGGCGTCCACCCTCGCGCCCGGAGGTCGCGGATGCCGGTGTCACGGTCGGACTTGCTCAGCTTCTGGCCTGCCGATTTCATGACCAGCGGATGATGGCGGAACTCGGGGGCCACGGCGCGGCCGAGCAGACGGGCGAGCCGGATCTGGCGGCCCGTGGAGGCGAGGAGATCGACGCCGCGGATCACGAGATCGATTCCCTGACGGAAGTCGTCAACCGCCGCGACGAACTGGTAGGTCCAGTTGCCGAGTCGATCGCGGATCAGCAGATCGCCGCACTGTGCGGACGGATCCTGCGTCTGTGGGCCCAGCAGGCCGTCGACGAAGTGCTCGACGCCCGCGTCCATCCGCACGCGCCAGCCCACAGCGGCGCCGGTCAGCGGCAGTCCGCGGTCACGACAGTGTCCGTCGTAGCGCAGTTCGATCGCCTCCGACGTCTGTCGAGCCTCTGCGAGCCGCGCGCGCGTGCAGTCGCAGGCGTAGACCAGGCCTTGCGCCCGAAGCGTGGCGGCTGCATCGAGATAGACGGCGTCACGTTCGCTCTGGCGGACGACTGGAAGCTGATAGCGGTAGCCAAGCCAGTCGAGATCCGCCAGGATGCCGGCGTCGTACTCGGGACGGCAGCGCTCGCGATCGTGGTCCTCGATCCGGAGCAGGACGCCCACGCCTGCGCCCCAGACGTACTCGGCATTCAACACGTGCCCGAGGTGAAGCCACCCGGTTGGGGCTGGCGCGAAACGCGTGAGCACGGGCCAGTGTACCGCGCGGGGATGGGCCGCCCGGGCACGCGTCGGGATGGGGCTAACGAGCGACGACGAGGAGGAGTGTTCGCGAGGTGAAGCCGGCAGTTTCGGCGGCGGTCACCTCGAAGGTCCATTGACCCGACGTGCGCGGCGTGCCGGACAGCTGACCCGACGGAGCGATGGTCAGGCCAGGCGGCAGGACGCCTGAGGTCACGCGCCAGGTTGCCGGCCGCGTTGCCTGCAGCAGCGCCGTGTAGGCACGCCCGCTTTTGGCGGCCGGAAGCGAACCGGTCGTGATCTGCAGGGGAGCCCATGGCGTGTCGTCGCTGTCGTCGTCGATGGCGCTCAGCCGCAACAGGAAGACGTCCTGGCGCGCCCGCTCGCCGGCCGCGCCCTTCGGATCGGCGCCGAGCGTTTTTCCCCAGTTCGAGGTGAACAGCACCCAGCGGCCGTCGCGCGACACGTTGGGGCGGGGCGTGTACCAGAAAGACGTCGCGCTCGGGTCGTCGTCATTGCGCACGTCGCTCCGATGGTGCGCAAACCGCCACACTTCGGCGCTGCCGTCCCCGATGTCGGTCTGCACGGCCACGATCTCGTCGTCCCACGGACGCCACTCGACCGCGTTGGTCCCATAGCGGTAGGTCCCCGACACGAACGGCACGAGGCGATCGGGACGCGCGTTGTTCCACGACGGGTGATCGGCGAGGCTGATCTCTTTCGGCGTGAGCAGCGGCTGGATGAGATCGCGCGAGGCGATCGGATCGTCGAGCTGGCGCAGCTGCCACTCCGCGGCGTCCCACGCGCTGTTCTGCGCGCAGCAGTCCTGATTGACGGCCGTGCCGTAGCCGTAGGCATCGTGTCCGCCGGAATGCGCCGGCAGCAGGGGCATGGCCGTTATCGTGTTGTCGAGCGTGTCCCACATGAAGACCTGCGCCGCCTTGCGTGGCGCGGCGAGATCGGCGGCCGTCGGATACAGCGCGACGTAGCGCCCGCTGCGGTCGATGGTGGCATGGTGCAGCTTGAAATTGAGCGCCGTTGCGAGCGGTTTCCCGTTGACCGTCGAGGCCGTCGTGTCGAGCAGCAGCCGCTGCTGCGGGTTGTCGTGGGCGAACACGACGACGTAGTGATGCTGGTCCTGCGCGGTGCCGCCGAAGAACGCGAGAATCCGCTCCGGCGGACCCGCGCTCGACGCGATGCCGCCGACGTAGGTCTTCTGCAGGCCAGGGACGAGCGCGTCGAGATCGAGCAGCCGCGAATACTGGCCGCTGCCGAAATCGTATTGATCGAGCGTGCGGAGCGAGCCGCCGCCGACGCTGCCGTAGATCACCGAGTCGTTCACGTAGCTGAACTGTGGCTCGATGTAGAACGTCAGCGCGTCGAGCCGCGAGAAGTGTCCGGTGCCGCGATCGAAGGCGAACGGCACGACCGTGCCGTCGGTCGAGACGACGTAGAAATAGGAGCTGTCGGCGCTCCAGGCGTTCTGGTGCGAAGCCGACGGGGTCCGATACGAGCGGTCCGGCGCGTCCGGACGGGTCAGCCGATCGGTGACCCGCCAGGTTCGCGTACCGAAGACCGGATCGTTGAAGGAAAAACCTGCCTGGCCGAGCCGCACGAGCGCGGGTGTCTGGCGCGGGCCGCGATCGGTGACCGCCGAATACGCTGATGGAGCCTGTGCCAGCGTGCACGCGAGGAGTGTGGCAAGGAACATGGACGCCTCTGCCAGCCCTGCAACCTGGCGACCACATCAGCGCTCAGCTCAGCCGTTGACGGTTTTCCGCCGCATCTGGAGCATTTTCGCGGAGAGGCCAGCGCCGGTGCCGGCGCGCGTGGCAGGTGTCCGGATCCGCGGCTGTCGCGTGGCAAGGCGCCCTGCTGTAAGAAAGCGCCTGCCGCGACGGTCAAGGGCCGGCGCTCAGCCCTCCCGCAGCACGCGAGCGGGGTCGATGCGGGACGCGCGGCGTGCCGGCAGGTAGCCGGCGATCGTGCCGATCGCGGCGAGGACGACGGCCGCGGTCGCGAGCGTCGACGGATCGCGCGGCTGCAGGCCATAGATCAGCGACGACCCCGCCATGAACCTTGCCGCCCACAGCGCGATGAGCGTGCCGGCGGCGATGCCGGCGCCGACGAGCGCGGCGACTCGGAGGAGGATCAGTCGGACCGCGCCGCCAGGACCGGCACCAAGCGCCATGCGAATGCCGATTTCCGTGCGGCGCCGGCTGACGGCGTACGACATGACGCCGTAGAGACCGAGGCCGGCGAGCAGCAGCGCCAGTCCACCGAAGAACGCCGAAAGCATCGCCAGCACGCGTTCCTGCGCCGTCGCCGCGCGGACGCTGTCGCGATACGGCGAGAACGTCAGGGAGACGTCGCCATCGACCCGGCCGAGCGTGTCGGCCAGACTGCGGGTGAGGAGCGCCGGCGAGCCGGCGGCGGCGCGGACGACGATCGTGGCGCTCGGACCCGGCTGTTCGTTCTGCGTGAACACCTGGTACATCGTCGGCGGGATGGCGTCGCGCAGCGAGTCGTAGACGCTGTCGCGCACGAGGCCGACAATCTGCAGCCGCGGCGGGTTATTGCTCCTGGGGGTCGGCTCGTTGCGCACCCAGTGTCCGATGGGACTGGCGCCGCCGAAGTACTTCCTGGCGAACGTTTCGTTGACGATGATCACGCGCGGCGCGGCGAGGTTGTCGGCCGGCGTGAAGTCGCGTCCGGCGAGGAGCGGCGTGCCGAAGGTCGCGAAGAGGCCCGGACTGACTTCGTTGACGTAGACATCGCGCTCGCTCTCGGGCAGCGACAGGCCCTCTGGACTCTGGATGAGGGTGTCCCACGAGCTGTTGGTGAGCGGCGTGATGCTGAGGAGCGCCGCGTCTCTGACCCCCGGTACGGTGGCAGCCGTCTCCCGCAGGCGCCCGTAGAGCGCCGTACGGCCGGTGGTGAGATCGACGGAGCTCCGCTTCGCATTCGCCGAGACCATGATGATCGGGTCGAACTCGAAGCCGAGGCGGACGTGCGCCAGCGTCGAGAACGTGCGCAGGAACAGGCCGGCGCCGACGAGCAGGACGAGCGACAAGGCCACCTGCGCGGCGACCAGCCAGCTGCCCAGGCCGAAGCGCGATTCGCCGACGACCGAGCGCCCCTGCTCTTTGATCGCCTCGCTCGGCGCGACGCGCGTCGAGCGCAAGGCTGGCACGATGCCGAAGAGCAGGGTGGTCGCGCCGGCGAGGCCAATCGTGAAGAGCAGCACGCGCCAGTCGAGGCCGACGTCGAGCGCCGCGGCCGTCGTCGCCCCCGAGAGCTCGAAGACAAGCAGGCGCGCGCCCCATTGCGCGAATACGAGGCCGAGCACGGTGCCGGCGATCGCGAGCACGGCGCTTTCGATCAACAGCTGGCGCGCGATTCGCCATCGGGACGCGCCGAGCGCCACCCGCACGCTCAGTTCGTGGCGGCGGGCGCTGGCGCGCGCCAGCAGCAGGTTGGCGATGTTGGCGCAGGCGATGAGCAGCACCAGCGCGACGACGACCATGATCAGGTAGAGCGGATCGCGGTACTGACGCCCGAGGTTGTTGGGGCCGTTCGCCGCCGCTCGGACCACGAAGGGATCCTTGAGATAGGTGGCCAGCTGCTGCGGACGCCAGTTGGGCAGGGTCGCCTCGCGGAGCTGGGGCTGGAGACCGCGGACCGCCGCCGTCGCGCGATCGATCGTGTCGCCCGGCTTGAGCCGACCGATGACGCGCAGCCACCACCAGCTGCGTTGGTCCATCGCGCTTTCGCTCGCGCCGCGGATGAGCGGCTCCGACGCGAGCGGAATGAACACCTCCGCCGAGGTCCCCTGATCGATGCCGGTGAACTCCGGACCGGTCACCCCGACAATCGTGAACGGAACACGATCGAGCTCGAGCGGTTTGCCGAGGACGTCGGCGGCGCCGCCGTAGTGCTGCTGCCAGAAAGAGTAGCTGATCACCGCCACCTGGCGCGCCTCGAGCCCGGCTCCCTTGCGGACGTCGTTCTCGACCGTGAACGTCCGCCCGAGGATCGCCGGCACGCCGAGGACGTCGAAGTATCCGCCGCTCGCGAACACGCCATTGACTTGCTTGGCTTCGCCGCCGCGCGTGAGGTTGAAGCGAGTGACGGCGTAGGCGAACGCCCCGTCGAAGAGCTGGCGTTCGCGGTCGCGCAGCACCTCCCACAGCGGATTCGTAAAGGACGCGCGCCGGGGACTGCTCATCATCTGTCCCAGCCGCTGCGGTTCGCGGACGGGAAGACTGCGCAGCATCAAGGTGTTGACGAGCGAGAAGATCGCCGTGTTGGCGCCGATCCCCAGCGCCAGCGACAGAATCGCCACCACGGTGACGACAGGGGTGGCTTTCAGCGCCCGCAGGGCATCACGGAGATCGGCCATGCGCGTTGGACGGGCGCGGCGGCCAGAGGGTTGGCGGCGGCGATGTCCGGCCTACCTTTTGACGTTTTCCGTGCCGGTGACCGGAATGCCGCACACCGTCCCGCTATAGCTGACCACGATGGTGGTGGTGTCGGCGCCGGGCGTCGCCTTGCCGTTGGTGAACGTGAACGGGCAGTTGACGTTGCCCTGCGAGACGAGGCCGTTGGCGCTCCAGTCGATCGACGAACCCGACAGGGTACCGGCCCCGGAGCCGCTGACCGTGATGTTGCCGGCGCAGGTGCCGGTGAACGACACGTTGGCGGCGGTCGCGGTCGTCGGAGTCACCGTGTACTTGAGGTTTCCGCACCCGGTCGCCGGCGTGCTCGCGGTCACCGACTGCCAGGTTCCGGCAAACGCGTCCATCGACACGGTCGGCGTCGTGGTCGTCGGCGTCGGCGTAGTCGGGGTCGTCGAGCTGTCCTTGTTCGGCAGGAGATCGCAGCCGGCCGCCGCGAGCGAGGCGGCGAAAAGCACAACCAGGACGAACGGGCGAGCGGACGACACCCCGCGAGCGGCGCTGGTTCCGGATTTCATGTTCCTTCTTATCGTGACGTATGATTTCCTTCTTTAGCCATGCCATTTGCAGGTGTCTATTCCATTATCCCGACGGCATTTACCGACGCCGGCGATTTCGATCTCGACAGCCAGCGCCGGGTCGTCGATCTCTTCCTCGACAAAGGGGTGAACGGGCTGACCGCCCTGGGCGTGACCGGCGAGGTGGCGCGCCTCGAGGAGCACGAACGCGCGGTCGTGCTCGAGGCGGTACTGACGCAGACAGCCGGCCGCGTGCCGGTGGTGGCCGGGACGTCCGCCGACGGTGTCCGGACGTGCATCGCGTATTCACGCCAGGCCAAGTCGCTCGGGGCCGCGGCCGTGATGGTGAGTCCGCCGCGCATGGCGAAGCTCAACTCGAATGCCGTCGTCGCGCACTACAAGGCGCTCGCCGACGCCGTCGACCTGCCGATCGTCGTGCAGGACTATCCGCCGATCACCGGGTTTGCGATGGAGGCGTCGCTGCTGGCGCGGATCGCCAGGGAGATCCCTGCCGCGCGGACGATCAAGCTGGAGGATCCGCCGACTCCGTTCAAGACCGCCCGCATCCTCGAGGCGGCGGCTGGTACCCCGGTTCGGGTGTTCGGCGGTCTCGGCGGGGTGTTCCTGCTCGAGGAGCTCATCTCGGGCGCCACCGGCGCGATGACCGGCTTCGCGTTCCCGGAAATCCTCGTCCGCATCATGCGCTATTGGAACGCCGGCGAACGGGACGCCGCCGCCGACCTGTTCTATCGCGCGGTGCCGCTGATGCGCTTCGAGTTCCAGGAAGGGATCGGCATGGCGATCCGCAAGGAAGTGCTGCGGCGCCGCGGCGTGCTGCAGAGCGCCGCGACACGCGCGCCCGGCGGCGGGCTCGATGCGCCGACGACCGAGGCGCTCGACCGCATGCTGACGTGGGTCACCTCGCAGAAAGGCATGGAATGGATCTCGGTCTGAAGGGCAAGATTGCGATGGTTGCGGGCGCCAGCCGCGGCCTCGGATACGCGGTGGCGGAGGCGCTGGCGCGCGAAGGGGCGATCGTCGCCATCTCGTCGACGACCCAGGCGTCGATCGACGACGCCGCGAAGCGGCTCTCGGCGTCCGGCGGCACCGTCGTCGGTACCGTGGTCGACGTCCGCGATGCCGCGCAGATCGCGCGATGGGCGCAGCAGACCATCGAGCGGTTCGGCGGCGTCGATCTGCTGCTCACCAACGGCGGCGGCCCGCCCGCCGGCCAGGCGCTCGCGTTCGACGATGCCGCGTGGCAGAACGCCGTTGACCTGTTGCTGTTCAGCGCGCTCCGGATGGCGCGCGCCGTCGTCCCGTCGATGAAGCAACGCGGCGGTGGCGCCATCCTCATGTCGACCTCGGGATCGGTGAAGGAACCGATTGCCAACCTCGGGCTCTCGACCGTGGTCCGGTCGGCCGTCTCCGGTCTGGCCAAGACGCTGGCGCTGGAGCTCGCCGCCGATCGGATCCGCGTCAACCAGCTCATTCCCGGCCGGGTCGACACCGACCGGGTCAAGCACCTCGACCAGCTCGCGGCGCAGAAGTCGGGGATCACCCCCGAGGAGGCGAAACGCAAGTCGATCGGGGCGATTCCGGCCGGACGTTATGGTGAGCCGCCGGAGTTCGGCCGCGCCGCGGCGTTTCTGCTCTCCGACGCCGCGTCCTACATCACAGGCGCGACGCTGCAGGTCGATGGCGGCCAGATCAAAAGCGTGCTGTAGCGCGCTGTCCTCGGAGAGGCAATGTCGCTGAGTCGTAAGGTCCTGCTGGCGATGTCGACGTCTACGTTCTTGCGCGAGCAGGCGACGAAGCGGCGGTTCGTCCGCCGCTCGGTGTCGGCGTTCATGCCCGGCGAGACGATCGAGGACGCGCTCGCCGCGGCGGCGACGCTCGCGCCGCAGCGCATCACCACGATCCTGACGCGGCTCGGCGAGGGGGTGACCAGGCTCGACGAAGCGGAGCGGGTGACCCAGCACTACCTCGACGCGCTCGACAAGGTGAAGGCCGCCGGTCTCGACGCGCAGATCTCCGTCAAGCCGACGCAACTCGGCCTCGATCTCGACGCCGAGCAGTGTCAGCGCAATCTCGATCGGATCTGCGAAAAGGGAGAGCGGCTCGGCAACGTGCCGATCTGGATCGACATGGAGAACTCTCCCTACGTCGACCCGACGCTGGCGCTGTACCGCAAGAGCAAGGAACGCTTCAAGGGGGTCGGTCTCGCCATCCAGGCCTACCTCTATCGCTCGGCGAAGGACATCGAATCCCTGATTCCCCTCGGTCCCGCCATTCGCATCGTCAAGGGGGCCTATCTCGAACCCGCGGACCTCGCGTACCCGAAGAAGGCCGACGTCGACGAGAACTTCTACGCTCTGTGCACGCGGCTGATGCGGGAGGACGCCCGCCACACCGGCACGCTCCTGCACATCGCGACGCACGATATAGCGCTCGCCGATCGGCTGCTCGCCTACGTCGATCAGCAGGGGGTGCCCTCGTCGGCCTACGAGTTCGCGATGCTCTACGGCATCCAGCGCGCGCAGCAGCAGCGGCTGGCTCAGAGCGGCCGCCGCGTCCGCGTCCTCATCAGCTACGGCGAATACTGGTATCCCTGGTACATGCGGCGCCTGGCGGAACGGCCGGCCAACGTCGCGTTCGTGCTGAAGAACCTGTTCGGAGGCTAACCGCTGTGAAGGCCATCGTCGTGCAGCCGCTGGTCGCCGACTCGATCCACATGCGCGACATGCCCGACCCGCCGATGGGAGCCGGCGACGTCGTGGTCAAGACGATCCGGGTCGGCCTGTGCGCGACCGACGCCGAGATCGAGCACGGGATTTACGGTCAGGCGCCCGCCGGCAGCGAATATCTGATCCTCGGCCACGAGAACTTCGGGGTCGTCGAAGCGGTGGGCCGGCGGGTCCGCGGCTGGAAGCCCGGCGACCTGGCGGTGGCCACCGTCCGGCGTCCTTGCGGGATGTGCGCCGAGTGCAAGGCCGGCGAGAACGACATGTGCAGCAGCGGGCAGTACACCGAGCGCGGCATCATGCGTCGGCACGGCTACATGGCCGAGTACTACGCCGAGGTGCCGCAGTACCTGCACCGTATTCCGAAGTCGATTCGCGATATCGCGGTGCTGCTCGAGCCGATGTCGGTCGTCGAGAAAGGCATCGACCACGCCTATCTGCTGCAGCGCCGCATGAAGGTGTGGAAGCCGGGGCTCGGGTTGGCGCTCGGCGCCGGCCCGATCGGCCTGCTGGCGGCGGCGGTGATGCGCGCGCGCGGCCTGCGGACGGTCGTCATCGGCCGCGAGGACCCGGCCGACGTGCGCGCGCAGATCGTCAGGCAACTGGGCGCCGAGTACGTGTCGGTCGCCAGCCGCACGCTGACCGACGCGATAAAGGAGATCGGGGAACCCGATCTCGTGTTTGAAGCCACCGGCAGTTCACAGGTGGTGTTCGAGGCAATGGAGATCCTCACTCGCAACGCCGTGCTCTGCCTGCTCTCGGTGACGAGTGGAGACAAGACGCTGCCGGTGCCGGCCAATCTGATCAACCAGCGCCTGGTGCTCGGCAACCAGGTGGTGTTCGGCAGCGTCAACGCGAATGCGCGGCACTTCAGCGCCGGTGTCCGCGACTTCGTCCGCATCGAGAAGAAGTGGCCCGGCGCGTTGAAGCGCCTGCTCACCGATCCGATTCCGTGGCAGGACCACAAGAAATGGTTCGAACAGCGGGGTAGCGGCATCAAGGCCACGCTCGAGATCGCCGGCTGAACCCCCTAAGCCCGTGTGCTAAATTCGGCACGCCTGTTCCGATCTGGAACAATGCAGGTAAGTTTCTGATAAATAGCGACTTACATCGACGTGTCGCTCGAATGCCCGGACATCGTGTCCCATACTGAACCAAATGAGCGAATCGTCGATGCCGTAAGTGATTGATTCTCAAGGGTCGGCGATGGACTGATCGTTGCTCTGCCTGGGTCGTTACTGATCTGGAATGGACCAACGAATGCTCAAAAGATCCTTCGCCAACCGCCTGAGTGTCTTTCCTGTCGTCTTATGTGCTCTTCTGCTGTGGGGATCACAGCCCGCCGGCCAGCAGCCGGCGAATGGATCCGACGGTCCCCCGACTGTCTCCAGCGATCTCGCCCAGCATCCGGCACAACTTCATACCCACCGCGTCATCGTCCAGGGGGGTGACAACGGCCTCGGGCTGCTGCGCGGCGGGGCGCTCGGCCGTCTGCGCCGCGATCTCGGGGGCGCCGTGGCGATCGAGGTCTCCGACAGCCAGCTGGCGGAGCTCGAACGCAATCCGCTCTACACGCACATCTCCGGGGATCTCGCCGTGGCGGCCGACCTGGCGGTCACGAACGACGTCACCAAGGCGACCTCGGTCTGGCAGGGCACGTCCGGCCTGCTCGGCCTGTTCGGCACGTCCGGCGACACCGGCGCGGGCGTCGGCGTTGCCATCGTCGATTCCGGCATTGCCTCGCACACGGCTCTCGACACGCGCGTGGTGGCGCATGTGAATCTCGTGAGCGATGAGCCGGGGGTCACGGGCGATCCCTTCGGTCACGGGACGCATGTCGCCGGCATCGTCGCCGGCAACCGGACGGCGGCCGCCGGCGTCACTCCCGAATTCAACGGCGGCAGCGCGCCGTCGGCCAGGCTCATCGACGTGCGGGTCCTCGGGTCGAACGGCAGCGGTCTGACGAGCGACGTCATCGCCGGCATCGACTGGGCCGTGGCACACCGCTCGACCTACAACATCAAGGTCATCAACCTGTCGCTCGGGCATCCGGTCTCGGAGCCCTCGGCGACCGATCCGCTCTGTCAGGCGGTGGCGCGCGCCGTCGCGGCCGGCATTACCGTCGTGGTGTCGGCCGGCAACTACGGCGTGACGAGCACCGGGCAGCCTGTCCTCGGCGGCATCACCTCGCCCGGCAATTCGCCGCTCGCGCTGACCGTCGGGGCGCTCGACACCAACGGCACGCTCGACCCGTCGGACGATGTCGTGGCGCCGTACAGCTCGAAGGGTCCGACCCAGTACGACTGGGTCGCCAAGCCCGATATCGTCGCGCCGGGCGCGCGGATCACCTCGATGGAGGTCCCGGGCTCCTACATCAGCCGCACCTATCCGCAGTGGCACGTCGCCGGCAGCGGCAAGAACTCCTACCTGCGCCTGAGCGGTACCAGCATGGCGACGGCAGTCGTGAGCGGCGGCGCCGCGCTGCTGCTCAATGCGTATCCGGGGCTCTCGCCCGCGCAGGTGAGGCTCTCGATCCAGATGGGCGCGCACTTCATGCCCGCCGCCGGCCTCGTGGCCTCAGGCACCGGTAGCGTCGATTTTGCGCAGGCGTTGAAGTTCGCGCAGACCGGCCTGCTGACCAATCTGTTGACGCCGCTGACCTCGCTCCTCGGGACCTCTTCGGGCGCGACCTATCGCGACACCGGCACGCTGATCGAGCGGATCTACGACCGTTCCGGCATCCGCCTGCTCGGCCTGGTCGATTTGACCTGGCTGTTCCATCTCACGACTCCGTCCGAGCCGGGCGTGCTCAACCTGCTCGGGTGGTCGAATTCGCTGACGATGACGGGCGCCAACTACATCGTCTGGGGCAACGTCGCCAATTACTCCGGCAGCTACTACATCGTCTGGGGCAACAACCTTCAGTCGCCGGACGGCCAATACATTGTCTGGGGCAACAGCGAGACGAGCGACGGCAGCTACATCGTGTGGGGCAATGCCGCGGGAGGCGGACACTGAGCTCGCCCGCGAAAGACGGCGGCCGCCGCCTGCCGGCTGGCGCGGCAGTGTTTGTCGCGCTGGTCAGCGCCGCGGGTTTGCTCGCGGTGTCGACCAGCGCGCTGACACTCGTGCGGGCGACCGTGCCGGCGGCGTGGCTGTTGTTCGCGATCCTGACGATCGCCAGCGGCATGCTGACGCTGAAGATCCCGTCGATCGAGACGCGGTTCTCGGTGTCGGAGGCCTTTGCGTTTGCCTCGATGCTGCTATTCGGACCTGAGGTCGGCGTCATCACCCTGGCGCTCGACGGCATCCGCATCTCGGTGCGCTGGCGGATGACCCGGACCCAGACGCTCTTCAACTTCTCCAATCTGGGGCTCTCGATGTGGGCGGCAGGGCGCGCCTTTTTTCTGTTGAGCGGCGCGTCGCCGCTCTACGGCGGCGCCACTCCGCCGGCAACGGTGGTGCTCTACGTCGCCGCGATGACGACGGTCTACTTCGGCGTCAACACGCTGTTGACGGCGAGTGCGATCGGCTTGTCGCAGGTGCGCTCGGTCCGGGCGGTCTGGACGGAGCACTACTGGCCGCTCTTTCCCAGCTACGTCGCGGGGGCCGCGGTGGCGCTGCTGCTGGTGCTGGCCTTCCGTGAACTCCATTTCACCGCCATTGCGCTGATTCTGCCGCTGCTCGCCATTTGCTACCTGACGTTCCAGTCGTCGTTCGGCCGGCTCGAGGACGCCAAGCAGCACGTCGACGAGCTCAATCGCCTGCTGCTTTCGACGGTCGAGACGCTGGCGACGGCGATCGACGCCAAGGACGAGGTCACCCACGACCATGTCCGCCGTGTGCAGCAGGGGACGCTGGCATTGGCGCGGTTCATCGGGGTGACGGATGCGACGACGCTGCAGGCGATCGAAGCGGCGGCGCTGCTGCACGATACCGGCAAGATTGCCGTGCCCGAGCACATCCTCAACAAGCCCGGGCGGCTGACGCCGGCCGAGTTCGAGAAGATGAAGCGGCACGCCCCGATCGGGGCGGAGATTCTGTCGGCCATCCATTTTCCATATCCGGTTGTGCCGATCGTCCGCCATCACCACGAGAACTGGGACGGCACCGGCTATCCCGACGGCATCGTCGGCGAGGCCATCCCGCTCGGCGCCCGCATCCTGTCGGTGGTCGACTGCTTCGACGCGCTCACCTCGGATCGCCCGTACCGTCTCCGCATGACCGACGCGCAGGCGCTGGCGATCCTGCGCGAACGCCGCGGGAAGATGTACGACCCGGCAGTGGTCGATGCCTTCATGGCGAACTACACGCGCATCATGCCCGCCTTCGATCCGACGCCGCATCCGGCGTCGCGCGCGATCGGGGACGCGCGCGCGATCGATCGCGTGTCGCCCGATCCTGAGCCGCCACTGTCGGTGGACGCCGGCGTCGCCGACGGCCTCCTGGCAGTGACGAGCCTGTCGCGGGCGATCGGCGGCAACGCCGGCGTCGCGGATGTCGGCGCGCTGCTGTGGACGATTCTCACGCAGGTGCTGCCCTGCGACGCGCTCGCGATTTTCGTCCCGGACCCGCATCACGATCAGGTCGCGGTCCGTTACGCCACCGGCTCGCACGCCGCCACGCTGCGCGGAATGCGGTGCGCCACCGGCACCGGCATCACCGGCTGGGTCGCGGCGACGCTGCGCCCAGCGATCAACGCGGATCCGGCGATCGACGCGGCCCGCAGCGGCGAGGAGCGCACGCCGGCACTCCGCTCGTGCCTCGCGCTGCCGCTGGTGGAGTCGTCGACGCTGGTGGCGATCCTGACGCTTTACCGTTCCGACGCCAATGCGTTCTCGGAAGACCATCTGCGGCTGCTCGAATTGCTCGGGGCGCGCCTCGCGCCGGCGCTCGCCGCCACGATCTCGACAGACGCGACGCTGGCGCCGCCGGCCGCGGCGTTGACGTTGATTCGAGGCGGCGCCAGAGGGTGATATCGCGTCCAGCATGGGCCAGTGTGTGACACGAGAGATGTTTGATAGCGGCATTGTTCATAGATGGTTACAGCGACCGATCGCGTCGTTGCCGAACATGGCGGCGCGGTCTGCTTCGCCGGGGGATCGAGTGTGAGGGCACAGGACAATCGGCTGGACGAGGGACTGCTGGCGGTGGCCAGCCTGACGCGCGCGCTCGGCGGGACCGCGCTCCTGCCGGACATCGGGGCGCTCGTCTGGATGCTGCTCCGGCAGATCGTCTCGTGCGAGTCGATGGCGCTGTTCCTGCCCGACGACACGCACGACAACGTCGTGGCGCGGTTCGCTGCCGGGGCGCATGCGCATGCGCTGCGCGGCGTCACGAGGCCGTCCGGCACCGGCATGGCTGGCTGGGTGGCAGTCCATCGGACGCCCGTCGTGAACGGCGAGCCGGTCATCGATCTCGGCTTCCGCGCCCAGAGCGCGCCGGCGCTGCGGTCTTCGCTGGTCGTTCCCCTCGTCGACAGCGATGCGCTGATCGCGGTGCTGGCTCTCTACTCGCAAGAGCTGCTGGCCTTCACCGACGACCATCTGCGCGTGCTGGAGCTGCTGGCGCCGAAGCTGGCCGCCGCCATGGTCGACGCCGTGATCGCCGACGAAGACCAGGTCTATCCGGTGCGGCGGGCCGCCCCGTCGCTCAGGCTGGTGCAGTCGCGCTGATCCGGCACGCCGGCTGTACACTCAGCCGTCATGCGCGTTTCGTTCCGGGGCGTCCGCGGATCGGTCCCGTGGGACCAGCCCGACGGCGCTGAACACGGTTGCAACACGGCCTGCATCGAGATCCTCGACGAGTCCACCGGGGCCGTGCTCGTGCTCGACGCGGGCAGCGGCATCTGCGGCGTCACGCCCGCCCCGGATGCGAACGTCGCGCTCGTGCTCACGCACTATCACTGGGATCACCTGCTGGGACTGCCGTACTTCCCGGCGCTCGCCGATTCGCGCTGCGCGCTCTCGCTGTACGCGCCCGCCCTGCCGTCGCACGATCCGGCCTGGCTCGACGTCCTCTTTCGCGAGCCGTTCCATCCGCTGCCGTACCGCGCGCTGCCGAATCATCCCGCGCCGCGGATGATCGCGCCAGGCCGTGCGGCGATCGGCGGCTTCGAGGTCGCGGCGATCGCGCTGAATCATCCCGGCGGCGCATTCGCGTATCGCGTCGCGGGTCGCGGCGGGGATTTCGTGTTCGCAACCGATCACGAGTTCGGGATGCCCGAGTACGACGAGCCGTTCGCGGCGTTTGCCGAGGGGGCGGCCGCAGTCGTCCTCGATGCGCAGTTCACCCCCGACGAGCGCCCGCGCTACGCCGGCTGGGGACACAGCGACTGGCGCCAGTGCGCGGAATTCGCCGTCGCGACCGGCGCTGGCGCGTTGTACCTGTTCCATCACAAGCCCGGGCGGACCGACGCCGAGCTGCGCGAGATCGAGCGGGACGCTCGGCGGGTGTTCGATGCGACCCGCGCTGCGCGCGAGGGCCATACGTTCACGATCTGAGGTCGGCCGCGTCGCGGCGAGACAGAGTGTAGAGGGCGACGTCCCCGCGGAGACTAGTCGAAGGGCAGGGCGCTCTGCGTCAGGATCGGGATCCGCAGGCGGCCGGCGCCGTTGGCGGCGAACAGCGGCTCACGGCCGGTGCGACAGACCGCTTCGTCGGCGGCGCGGTTGAACGCGTCGAGCAGGTCGAGGGTGCGGGTACCGGGGCGCCGCGGCCGCCGCAGCTGGCGCAGCAGCGCGCCGGTGAAGAAGCCGTGCACGCTGTTCTCGCGCGTGCGCGAGTCGGCCGCGCACGAGGCGAGCACGATGGGGCGCCGCTCGGGCGCAACCGCCTCGATCGCGTCCCCCAGGTGGCGGATCCGATCCTCCGCGTGACACGTGTCGACGATCAGCACGCGCAGCCGCGCGCCGCCGTCTCTGGCGAGCGCCTCGACGACGCGCTCGACGTTGAAAAGGTGTCCCGACCAGTACACCAGCAGCAGATCGAGATCGCCGAGTGTCGCGCAGTGTCCCAGATGCGCGTCGACGGCCGCCGCTGCGGTCTGCGCGCCGGTGAGACACCGATTGCGCTCGGCGCGCCAGTAGCCGAGTTGTGCGAAGGTCCAGGAGACGCCGAATGCGTCGCGTTCGGCCGAGCGGACGCTCGCGCCGTTGGCCTCGCGGTTTACGCCGATGGAGAGCAGGTGATACCTGAAGTCCCGCACGGGCATTGAGCGCCGTGTGGTGTGTCGGCGCGAGCGGCCGCGGACTTTATGACAAGTTCGTACGCGCCGTGTAAGAACTGCACCGCGCCTCGCCCCGAGCTCACTGTCCTTCAGCGACTTACCGCCGGCACGGATCCTGATACGGCGGAGAGGATGCTCGTACGTCCCGTCCTGCTCGCGGTGTCTCTGACGCTCGCCTCGGCCATGCTCGGCGGACCGATTGGCGTCGCCTCGGTGTTTCCGCCCGACAACTGGTGGAACGCCGACATCAGCCAGGCCCCGGTGGATACGAACTCGTCGGCCTTCATCTCCTTCATCGGCGGCACGCGGAAGCCGCATCCCGACTTCGGTCCCTCGCCGTACGGCATTCCCTACATCGTCGTGACCGGCGATCAGCCGCTCGTCCAGCCGACCTGGGTCGCGTACGGCGACGAGAGCGACAACGGCGCGCCCGGCCGCCCCGCTGGCTATCCGATTCCGATCGAGGCCGCGACGCAGCCGGACTACATCGAGGGGGCGGTGCCGGGCGGCGGCACCAGCGGCGATCGCCACATGCTGATCGTCGACAAGGACCACTCGCTGCTCTACGAGACTGCCGGGACGTTCTGGAACGCGGCGCTCAATCGATGGGAAGCCGATTGCGGCGCCATCTTCGACCTGACGACCAACGCCCGCCGGCCGGAGGGATGGACGTCGGCTGACGCAGCCGGTCTGCCGATCTTCCCCGGGCTCGTCCGCTACGAGGAGGCCAACGGCACCAGCGAGATCACGCACGCCTTTCGCGTCACGGTGCGCGCGACCAACGGCTACGTCTGGCCGGCCTCGCACCAGGCGGGATCGACGACGGGAGCGCTGCCGATGGGGGCCCGCCTGCGGCTCAAGTCGTCGAAGACCCTCTCGTCCTACACCCCGGACGTCCAGCGCATCTTCCGCGCGATGCAGCGCTACGGCCTGATCGTGGCCGACAACGGCTCCGACATGTACGTCACCGGGACGATGGACGCGCGCTGGGACAACTCGGTGCTGAACCCGGCGTTCTCGTCGCTGTCGGCCAGCGACTTCGAGGTGGTCCAGCTCGGGTGGCGGGGCAACGGGCCGCACGCGCCGACCAACCTGCGGATCATCAGGTAACATCGTCGTCAAGTCGGGTCTGTTCCGCCTGGAATGTAAGCGCAGACCATGCTCGAGACGTAGCGCAGACCTTCAGGTCTGCCCTCAACGCGATCTGGTGGAGGCCCGATGACCCCGCAGCAGCGGATGATCGAGGAGCAGATTCGCGGGCGCGACGTCCGCGATCCGCGCGTGCTCGAGGCGCTCGGACGCGTGCCGCGCGACCGCTTCGTGCCCGAGAGCGCCCGCCACGACGCCTACGCCGATCATCCGGTCCCGATCGGCCACGGTCAGACCATCTCACAACCCTACATCGTCGCGTTCATGACCGAGGCGCTGCGGCTGCAGCCGTCGCATCGGGTGCTCGAGATCGGCACCGGCTGCGGCTATCAGACAGCGGTGCTCGCCGATCTGGTACGCGAGGTGTATTCCGTCGAGGTGATCGCTGCGCTTGCGGAGGAGGCGGGCCGCCGGCTCGAGATGCTGGGCTACGGCAACGTGCGCCGGCACGTCGGCGACGGCCACCACGGCTGGCCCGAGCACGCGCCCTACGATCGGATCCTGGTTGCCGCCGCCGCGGACGCCGTGCCGCCGCCGCTCGTCGAACAGCTCGTCGACACCGGCATCCTGGTCATTCCCGTCGGCGCGTCGAATCAGGAGCTGCGCGTCCTCCAGAAGCACGGGACGCGCGTCGATCTGCTCGCCACGCTGAGCGTCCGCTTCGTCCCTCTCGTTCGCCCGTAGCGGCGAAGGTGGCGGGACGGAATCAGTTGCCTCGGCGGCTCGGCCTGTTCACGACGGGCACGGCGGGGACGGCGCGGAGCGGACCTGGCTGCTCCTCGCTCGAATAGCACACCGACTCGAGGAACAGCCCCGACGCGGGCGCCGTCAGCGTCGCGGGCACCTCGGAGCGCTCGTCGAGGAATCGCGCGACCTCGTCCACGCGCAGGTCGTTCCGCCCGACCGCGGCCAGCACCCCGACCAGCCGCCGCACCATGCGCCACAGGAAATGGGATCCGACCACCCGGAGCAGGACGAGGTCGCCGTCCTCGGCGATCTCGATTCGATCGACGAGCACGCGCGTCGATTTCTCGTCCGGCTCGTCGGCCGTGAAGGAGGCGAAGTCGCGCATCCCGACGAACGTCGCGGCGGCGCGCTCCATCGCGCCGACGTCGAGCGCCTCCTTGACCCACCACACGTAGGGCTTGAAGAACGCCGTCTTGCGACGCGAGATCTGATAGACGTAGCTGCGCTGGCGCACGTCGTGCCGGGCGTGGAACCGGTGCGGGACGTTGTCGATCGCGCGGATGTAAATATCGCCCGGCAGCGCGTCGTTGAGGCGGTGACGCAGGATTGCCGGGGTCAGATCGGTGTAAAGCTCGAGGTGCGCGACCTGCCCGAGCGCGTGCACGCCGGCGTCGGTGCGGCCGGCGCCATACAGCTCGAATGCCGTGCGCCGCGACACCTCGCGAATCGCGCGATCGATCTCCCCGGCGACCGTCCGCGCGTTCTTCTGGATCTGCCAGCCGCTGTAGCGCGTCCCGGCGTATTCGATGAGCAGCTTGAAACGGGGCATGAAGAATCGGGTGATCGGGTGATCGGGTGATCCGGTGATCGGGCGATCGACAGGGCAGATTACCTGATCCGATCACCCGATCCGGAGATCACCCGATCACCCGATCACCGGATCACCCGATTCCTTCCGGCACGACCGCGATGGCATCGATTTCGACGAGCAGGCCGTCGCCGGGCAATCCTTTGACCTCGACCGTGGTGCGGGCCGGCCGGTGGGCGCCGAACATCCGCGCGTAGACCGCGTTCATCTTGGGAAACTCGCTCATGTCGACGAGAAAGACCCCGCAGCGCACGACGTGCTCGAGCCCGGAGCCGGAGGCTTCCAGAATCGTGGCGATGTTCTTCAGCGCCTGTTCGGTCTGTCCTTCGACGTCGGGCGACAGGCGCCCGGTGCCGGGCTCGCGTCCGGCCTGCCCCGAGACGAACACGAGGTTGCCGACGCGCATCCCCGGTGAATAGGGACCCACCGGAGAGGGCAGCGCGCTGCTGGTGACGGGGCGCGGGGTGTCGGACACGGCGCCATCTTACCGCGAGCCTCCGCTGGCTCGACGGCGCCGCCGGATGCATAATCGGGCCGGAGGCCTTCGCGTGCGTGGTGTGCTCGTCGCAGTGTTGGCGGTCGCGGCGTTCGCCCGTCAGGCCGAGGTGCCGTCGGCGCGTGAGGCGTTCGATCTCGGACGCACCCACGACACCGCGCTCTTCGAGGCGTTCAACCGCGGCTACGAGCTTGCCGTCAGCGGCACGGTCGACCATGCGGAAGTGATCACCGAGTTCCGCCGTGCCGTGCTGTTCGTGCACGAACAGGCGATACAGGGGCAGTACCTGATCACCGATCGCGATCTGGCGAAGGCGATGTCCCCCCTCGACGGTCTGGTCACCTTCGTGGTCGAGGCGCGTCTTCATCCGCTCAACACCTACGCGAAGCCGCCGCCCTACGAGCTGTACATCGAGACCGGCCCGACGACGAAGCCGCTGGTGGCACAGCCATTGAAGCGCGACGCCGTCTATCCGCCAGGCCTGATCGGACCCGGCAACTCGATGACCGGGGTGCGACTCGACGCCACGTTCCCGCGTGCCGACATCATGTCGGCGCCGTCGCCGTCGCTCATCGTGATCGACGATCAGGCGAACGTGATCTGGAAGGCGCGGATCGACCTCGCGCGCTATCGCTGAGCGCCGCGGCTCTGTCGCGTCCTGACGATCGGCGCACCGCCTGCTTCGGTGTACAGTCACGGGATGCCCCACCCGCGAACGCGCCTCGCATTCATCACGGCCCTCGTCACGCTCCTGCTGGCGCCGATCGCGGCGCGCCAAGCGCTGCAGGAGAAGATTCCCTTCGACGCGGCGGTCCGCACGGCGCGGCTGAGTAACGGCCTCACCTACTTCGTGCGCCAGAACGCCCGGCCGGCGAACCGCGTGGTGCTCCGCCTGGCGGTGAAGGCCGGCTCGCTCGACGAAGGGGACGATCAGCAGGGGCTGGCGCACATGCTCGAGCACATGGCCTTCAACGGCAGCGAGCATTTCAAGCCCGGCGACCTGATCTCCTATTTCGAATCGACCGGCGCCAGGCTGGGCCCGCACGTCAACGCCCAGACGGGATTCGAGAACACCATCTACATGCTCGATCTGCCGAGCGACAAGCCGGAGATCGTCGAAAAGGGGTTCACCGCCTTCGCCGACTTCGCCGGCGGTCTCACGCTCGACCCCAAGGAGATCGACAAGGAGCGCGGTGTCGTGATCGAGGAATGGCGCGGCGGCCTGGGCGCCGGCTCCCGCATCCGCGACAAGCAGATCCCGGTGCTCTTCTGGCACTCCCGCTATGCCGACCGCCTGCCGATCGGCAAGCCGGACATCCTGCGGACGTTTCCGCCGGCCCGGCTCAAATCCTTCTACGACACCTACTACCGCCCGGATCGGATGGCGGTCGTCGCGGTCGGCGACGTGGATCCGCAGAAGCTGGTGGACATGATCACGGCGGCCTTCGGCGGCCTCAAGGCGCGCGCGCCGGAACCGCCGCCGACCAAAGCCGACGTGCCGCTGCACGAGGAGGCGCTCGTCAGCGTCGTCGCCGATCCCGAGGTCACGCAGTCGTCGGTGACGCTGCTGCGCCAGCGGCCGCGCGAGTACGAGACGACAGTGGCGGACTACCGGCGGTCGCTCGTGCAGCGGATCTTCGAGCAGATGCTCAACGATCGCTTCGACGAAATCTCGAGGCGCCCTGACGCCAAGTTCCTCAGCGCCGGCACCGGCAGCGGGCCGCTCAGCCAGGACGTCGAAACGGTGTCGCTCGGCGCCGGCGTCGAGGACGGCAAGATCGCCGAGGGGCTGACCGCGGTGGCGATCGAGGCCAAGCGCGCCCGCGAGTTCGGGTTCAGCGCCAGCGAGCTGGATCGCGCCCGCAAGTGGATGCTCGCCTTCTACGAACGCGCCTATACCGAGCGTGACAAGACCGAGAGCGGATCGTTCGCGCAGGAATACCTCGACGATTTCCTCGAGCGCGAACCGAGCCCCGGGATCGCCTACGAATACCGCCTGGTGCAGCAGCTGCTGCCGACGGTGACGGTCGGCGAAGTCTCGGCGCTCGCCAAGACGCTGCTCGCCGAGGACGGCCGGGTCATCCTCGCGACCTCGCCCCAGAAGGCCGGGATCACGGTGCCGGCCGAGGCCGAGCTGAAACGCGCGCTCAGCGCCGCCGAATCCACCACCGTCGCGGCCTGGAACGACACGACGTCGACGCGTGAACTCGTGCCCCACCCGCCCGAGCCCGCCGCGATCACCGCCCGCCGCACCGTCGAGGCGGTCGGGCTGACGGTGGTCACGTTCGCCAACGGCGTCGAGGCCTGGCTCAAGCCGACCGACTATAAGAACGATCAGGTGCTGTTCTCGATGCAGGCCAAGGGGGGCACCTCGCTCGCCTCCCCCGACGACTACGTCGAGGCCGAACTGGCCACGAGCTACGTCAATGTCTCGGGCGCGTCCGGGATGACGGCGGTCGAACTGCAGAAACAGCTGGCCGGCCGCATCGCCAGCGCGACGCCGTTCGCGTCGCTGTCGATGCACGGGATCGAAGGGGCGGCGGCGCCGGCCCAGCTCGAGACGGCGCTGCAGCTTCTCTACGCCCGGTTCACGCTGCCGGGAGACGACCCGCAGGCCTTCGATCTGATGAAGCGGCAGCTGACCGCCGCCGTGGTCAACCGCCTCGACAGCCCGGATGCGGTCTTCGGCGACAAGCTGGACGAAGTCAACACCTCGAACCACTACACCTCGCGGCCGCTGACCGTCGAGCGCGTCAACGCGCTCGATCGCGGCAAGATGGTCCGGTTCTACGCGGATCGCTTCAACAATGCCGCCGACTTCCACTTCTACATGGTGGGCGCGTTCACCGTCGACCAGGCGCTGCCGCTGCTGCAGCGCTATGTCGGCGGCCTGCCTTCGCGCGGCGCCGCCACGTCGAACTATAAGGACGTCGGCCTTCACTTCCCGTCGCAGGACGAGAAGGCGACGGTGCAGAAGGGGCGCGAGCCGAAGAGCGAAACGGTGATCAGCTACTTCGCCGAGCCCGCCGCCGACGATCCGATGGCGCAGGAGCTCGCGCTCGCCGCGACCGACGTGCTCGAGCTGTCGCTGCGCGACATCCTGCGTGAGGAGCTCGGACAGACCTACACCGTCTCGGTCGGCCTCGCGCAGATGCCGCCGCAGCGCGGCGACGGCCATGTCGAGATCAGCTTCGGCGCCGCCCCCGAGAACATCGGCCGGATGACCGCGCGCGTCCGCGAGGAAGTGGCGCGATTCAAGCGCGACGGGCCGACCGAGGCGCAGTTGAACAAGGTCAAGGAGACCGCGCGCCGCAACTACGAGACGGCGCTCAAGACCAACAGCTACTGGCTGAACCGCTTCAAGGCCGTCGATCTCTACCGGCAGGATCCGGCGATCATCGCCACCCGCCTCGATCGCATCAACGCGCTGACCGTCGCCTCGGTGAAGGACGCCTTCACTCGGTACTTCCCCGAGAACCGCAGCACGGCGGTCACGCTGCTGCCGGCGGCGCAGTGAGACGCAGCCGGCTGGACCGACCGGGCAGCGACGATCCGCGCGCGTCGACGGACCCTCGACGCGTCACGGCCCGTAATGACGGACCACCAGTGTGACGATCACCAGCGCCGCGATCACGCTCGCGACGAGCGCAATCGCGACCCAGGTCATCATTTTTCTGTAGTCGTCGTCCACTCGGCCCCCGCCCCCTCGTCCCGCCCCATGATACTTTCAGCGGCCGATGGGCTTCTCCGCGATCGACTACGTGGTGCTGATCGCCTATCTCGCCGGCATCACCGCGTTCGGCATGCGCTTCCGCACGTCGCAGCGCAGCGTCCGGGACTACTTCCTCGGCGCGCGGCAGACGCCCTGGATCGTCATCTGTCTGTCGATCGTCGCGACCGAAACCAGCACGCTGACGCTGATCGGCGTGCCGGCGCTCGCCTACGGCACGTTTGCGCGGCCGGAGCAGGGGGGCACGCTGACCTACCTGCAGGTGCTCATCGGCTACATCGCCGGACGGTTCGTGATCGCGCGGCTGTTGCTGCCGGCGTATTTCCGCGGGGAGCTGCTGACCGCGTACGGGCTGCTCGAGCGGCGCTTCGGCGCCGGCACCCGCCGGGTCGCCGCCGCGCTGTTCCTGCTGATGCGTGCCCTCGCCGAGGGCGTCCGCGTGTTCGCCGCCTCGCTCGTGCTCTCCGCCGTACTGGCGTCGAGCTTCTCCGGCATCCCGGGCCTGTGGCTCTGGTCGATCGGGATTGTCGGCGTGCTGACGCTCCTCTACACCTTCGAAGGGGGCATCGCCGCCGTCATCTGGACCGACCTGATCCAGTTCGTGATCTACGTCGGCGGTTCGCTGCTGGCCGCGTACGAGATCGTCCACTTGATGCCCGGCGGCTGGGGGGCGATCGTCGCCACCGCACGCGCCGCCGGCAAGCTGCAGGTCCTCTCCTTCTCCGGCGACCTCACCGTGCCGTTCACGTTCTGGGCCGGCCTCATCGGCGGCACGTTCCTGACGGGCGCCAGCCACGGCACCGACCAACTGCTCGTGCAGCGCCTGCTGACGTGCCGTAACCTGCGCGACAGCCAGAAGGCCATCGTGACGAGCGGCTTCATCGTGCTCGCTCAGTTCGTGCTCTTCCTCGGCATCGGCGTCATGCTGTATGCCTACTATCAGCACGCCCCGCGTCCCTCGACCACGACGAACGACGAGATCTTTCCCGCCTTCATCGTCACGACGCTGCCGCACGGCATCTCGGGCCTGGTCATCGCGGCGATCTTCGCGGCGGCAATGTCGAATCTCAGCGGCTCGCTCAATTCGCTCGCCTCGACGACCGTGCTGGACTTCTACAATCCGCTGACCGGCGGCACGGCGAGCGACGCCACGCTGCTGCGACTCTCGAAGTGGTGCACCGCCGTCTGGGGCGTCGTCCTGATCCTGATCGCGGTCGTCGCGCGCGGCTGGGGTTCGGTGTTCACGGCGGGGCTGACGGCGGCGTCGATCGTCTACGGGCCGATGCTCGGCGCCTTCTGCCTCGGCGTGCTGACCCGGCGCGCCACCGCCGCCGGCGCGGTCGCCGGCATCGTCGTCTCGGCGATCACGATGCTGGCGATCTGGTGGACGACCAGGCTGGCGTGGACGTGGTATGTTGCCGCGGGGACAGCGATCTGCGTCGCCGTCGGCTACGCGGTCAGCCTGATGGTCCCGGCCGGAACACCGGCGCAACGCCGGACACAAGGAGCCTTATGAACGGCGTCACACAGGATTTGCGCTTCGCCTTCCGGCTGATCCGCAAGACGCCGGTCGTTTCCATCGCCACCATCGTCACGCTGGCGCTCGGCGTCGGCCTCAACGCCGGCGTCTTCACCGTGCTCGACGGGATGCTGTTCCGGGCGAGAGTCACGTCCGATCCCGGCAGCTTCGTCCACGTGCAGCCGGTGTACTCGGGGTCCGGCGCGCCGCGTCACGAGGCGCCGCAGTTGACCACGCGCGACTATCAGGCGCTTCGCGATCGTGCGACGACGGTCGATCCGCTTGCGGCGTGGACGGTGATCCACGCCCGGCAGGGCGCGGAGGCGGCGAACTCGCTGACGCTGCTCGTCTCGTGCAACTTCTTCACGGTCTACGGCCTCGATCGGCTCGAGCGCGGGCGGACGTTCCGTTCCGAGGAATGCGAGCCGCCGGCGGCGCCGGTCGCCGTCATCAGCGACGAGGTCTGGCGGCGCTATTTCGACGCCGACCCAGCCGTCCTCGGCAAGCCGCTGCTCCTCGACCGGCAGCCGTTCACGATCGTGGGCGTGACGCCGGCGGCGTTTCCAGGACGAGTACGCGGTGAAGGCATCTGGGTGCCCTACACGAACCAGCCGGCGCTGCGCCAGGGCGTCTCGCTCTTCGACGATCCACGTGCGGCATGGCTGGTCGTCGAGGGCCGGCTGAAGCGCGGCGTCACGCGCGAGACAGCGCAGGCGGAGCTCGGCGTGCTGATGCGGCAGCAGGACACGCTCGCCGTCGATCGCACGACCGCGGTCGCGTTGAACAACGGCGCCTTCATCCACGATCCCGCCGTGGCGCCGGTGGCGGTCTTCGTCGTGCCGCTCGTGCTCGGCAGCGTCGGCCTGGTCCTGCTCATCGCGTCGGGCAACGTCGCGCTGCTGCTGCTGTCGCGGGCGGTGACGCGGCGCCGTGAGATCGCGGTTCGTCTCGCGATCGGCTGCAGCCGCGGGCGGCTGCTGCGGATGCTGCTGAGCGAGAGCGTGCTCTTCGCGCTCCTCGGCGTCCCGCTGAGCGCGTGGATCGCCTCGCAGGTGCCGGCGGCGATGCGCGCGCTGATCCCGGCGATGCCGTTCTATCCGATGCAGCTCGACCTGGCGGTGTTCAGCTACCTGGCGGCGGCGTCGCTCGCGGCCGGCGTCGCCGCCGGCGCGACACCGATCGTCGAATCGCTGCGCCAGCGGCTCGCGCCGTCGCTCGGCGGACACGACGCGCTCGCCGGGGCCGGCCGCACGCGCGCGCGCAGCGTGCTCATCGCCGGGCAGATCGCGATGAGCGTGGTGCTGCTTTCGGGCACGGCGCTGTTCCTGCGCGTCGAAGCGGCGCTGCTCGCGCCGGATCCGAGCGTCGACGCCGCGCACCTGCTTGTCGCCAACTACGATCCGCCGCCGACCGCGCCGACGACGGCGTACGCCACAACGGTGGCGCGGCTCGCCGCTCTGCCAGGCGTCGTGGCCGTAGCCTACGGGCACGGGTCGACGGGAGAGCTCGGCGGCGAAGGGACACCGCTGTCGGTGCGTGGCGCGTCGGCGCCGATCCGGCGCGTCGCCATCAATCTCGTCTCGCCGAACTACTTCGACACGCTCAATCGCCGCATCGTCCAGGGGCGCGCGCTCCGCGACGAGGACGGCCGCGCGGCAGCGGCTGGCGCGGTCGTCTCGCAGGCGCTCGCCGACGCCTGGTGGCCGCGCGGCGGCGCCCTCGGCGCGATCCTCGAGACGCCGGAGCACGATCTGCTGGACGTAGTCGGCGTCGTGCGCGGCGACCTCGCGCTTTCCGGAGCGTCGTTCGACCCGATGCAGCTCTACATCGTCGCGCCGGCGGCGCCGCCGTCGGGCCAGTTCGTGCTGCGCTTCTCGGGCGACCTCAGGACATTGCAGGCGGCGGCGCGGGACGCGCTCCGCGATCTCGGGCCGGGGTCGGCCGCGTTGCCGACGACGCTGGCGGCGGCCGACGCGGCGTCGGCGGCGACCTTCATGCCCCTCGTCGACATGGCCGGGACGCTGGCGGTGACCGCGATCGTGCTCGCGCTCGTCGGGATTTACGGGGTCGTCGCCTTTGCCGTCGGCCGGCGCACGCGCGAGATCGGCGTGCGCATGGCGCTCGGCGCCACGGGCGCGCAGGTCACACGGATGATTCTCGCCACCGGTCTGCGGCCGATCGCCGTCGGCCTCGCCGTGGGCTTCGTGCTCGTCGTGCCGGGCGCGATTGCGTTGAGCCGCGTCTTCGAGCACACCCCGGTGCCGATTCGTGCCGGCGATCCGGTGCCCTACGCGATCGTCGGGCTCGTGCTCGCCGCGGCCTCGCTGCTGACGATGCTGGTCCCGGCGCGCCGGGCGATGCGCGTCGCGCCATCGGTGTCGCTGCGCACGGAGTAACCGCCCGGTGAGGCAGGGCAGACCTGAAAGTCTGTGCGACGACGCCGTAGCGCGGGCCCTAGCCCTGCCTCGTCTTCTCGATCCAGCCCGCGAAGGCGTCGACGAATTTCTTCAGGAAGGCGCGCGTATCGTCGTTGATCAGGCGCCCGTCCTGGTCGAACAGCTTTGCCGCGCCGCCGATGTACATCTCCGGCTGCTGAAGCGTCGGCATGTCGAGGAAGACGAGCGACTGGCGCAGGTGGTGATTGGCGCCGAACGCGCCGAGCACGCCCTGCGAGACGCTGACGATCGCCGCCGGCTTCAGGCTGAACACGCTCTTGCCGTACGGACGCGATCCGACGTCGATGGCGTTCTTCAAGAGCCCCGGCACCGATCGGTTGTATTCGGGCGTGACGAACAGCACGGCCTCCGCGCGCCGCAGGCGGTCGCGAAACTGCGTCACCGGCGACGGGACGTCCGCTTCGAAGTCTTCGTCGTATAGAGGAAGGGCGCCGATCTCGACGAGCTCCAGCGCCAGCGTGCCCTGCGCCACCTGCTGCAGCGCCAGCGCCATCTTGCGGTTGAATGAAGCTCTTCGCAGGCTGCCGACCAGCACCGCCACGTCGCGCATGAAACGACCCCCCGTTGACTATGATGGCACGATGCCGGACCTCGACGCGCTGCGATCGCCGATCGTGCAGATTTCGCTCGACCTGACTTCGCTCGACGAAGCGCTCGACACGGCCAGGGTGGCGGTCGACGCCGGGGTCGACTGGCTCGAGGCCGGCACGCCGCTCATCCAGGCGCACGGGCTTCGCGCCGTCGAGCGGCTGCGCGCCGTCTTTCCCGATCATCCGATTGTCGCGGATCTGAAGATCATGGACGGCGGCTATCTGGAAACGGAGATGGCGGCGAAGGCGGGCGCCAGCTTCGTCGTCGTGATGGGACGCGCCCACGAGGCGACGATCCGCAAGTGCGTCGAGGCCGGCCGCAGGCACGGCGTCAAGGTGATGGGCGACAACCTGGGCGCCGCCGATCGGGTGGCGCTGGCCGGCTGGATGGAAGGGCTCGGCGTCGACGTCATCGTGCATCACATTGGCTACGACGAACGCCGGATGGTGCGCGGCCTCAGCCCGATGGACGAGCTCGACGCGGTCGTGGCGGCGGTGTCGGTGCCGGTGCAGGCGGTCGGAGGCCTGACGATTCAGCAGGCGATCGCCTGCCCGTCGCACGGCGCGCCGCTCGTGGTGCTTGGCGCGCCGCTCGTGATCGCCGCCGACGACTTCAGGCCGGCGGGACAGACGCTGAGCGCCGTCCTGGAGGAGATTTGCCGGGAGATCAAGAAGACGCCGGTGAGGCGCCGGTGAGCGGGGAAGCCGTCACGGCGGCGCCGCGCCTCAGCGTCTTTCCCAAGTGCTGGTTCGACGAACTGGTCAGGGGCAAGCGCGACTACGTGCCGTGGATCCATGACGCGGCGCGGCTCGGAGGCGAAGGCATCGAGCACTACGACGGTTTCATGCACGGCGAGCCGGAGATCGCGGCGGCGATCCGGGCGTGCCTGGAGACCGGCCAACGGACGTCGATGCTGTGCTTCTCGCCCGACTTCACCCACCCCGATCCCGTCGAGCGCGCCCGCCAGGTCGACCGGCAGAAGGCGGCGATCGACCTGACGGTCCGCTTGGGGGCGGTGCATTGTCGGACGCTCAGCGGCCAGCGACGGCCGGACGTCACGCGCCAGCAGGGCGTCGCGTGGGCGGTCGAGGGCATCGAGCGATCGCTGGAGTACGCCGAACGTCGCGGCGTCGTGCTGTGCCTCGAGAACCACTACAAGGACAGCACCTGGCGCTATCCGGAATTCGCCCAGGCCGAGGACGTCTATCTCGAGATCCTCCACCGCATCCCGTCGCCGCATCTGGGTGTGCAATACGATCCGTCGAACGCGATTGTCGGCGGCTACGATCCGATCGCCTTTCTCGACACGGTGCTGCCGCGGGTGGTCACCATGCACGCGTCGGACCGCTCGCTGGCCAAGGGAGCGACCCTCGACGACCTGCAGGAGGCTGACGGCTCGCTCGGCTACTCGGCCAAGCTGCAGCATGGCGAGACGGGACGCGGGCTGATCGACTACGACGCGATTTTCGCCAGGCTGGCGGCGGAGCGGTTCACCGGGTGGATCTCGGTCGAGGACGGGATGAACGGCCTCGACGAGATCGCGCGGTCGGTGGACTTTCTCAAGGCGAAGCGCTCGCAGTACTACGCCTCATCGCCGCCGAGGACGCGATAGCGGCGGCAGCGTCGATCTGATCGAACCTGGCCGCCTAGGCGTGTGCGGCGCTGCCCTTCGCCAGTTCGACCGGACGATAGCCCCCCTTCGACTTGAAGTAGAACCAGAGCAGCCCGAAGATCACCGTCAGGATGGCGCCAAGGATGGCCATCATCTGCAGCGCGGCGCCGGGTCCGTACTTGTCGATGCGGGCGCCCATGAAGGGCAGCGCGACCGCCACCGAGAGCATGCCCGTGCCGCCCATGATCGAGATCAGCAGCGCGCCGCCGCGCGGGAACTGCTCGGCGGTGATCCCGATCATCGTCGGCCAGAAGTAGCTCTTGCCGATCCCGAACACGGTCGCCGCGGCGAAGGCGACGGCCGCGCTGGTGCCGGTCTGCAGGCCGCCGAGCCAGTAGAGGCCGACGCCGGTGAGGATCGAGCAGACGACGAGCGTCGAGATCGGGGCCTTGTGCGCCACGCCGCTGCCGGCGGTGCGGAGCACGAAGACCAGGCCGGCGGTGTAGACGAGGAACAGCACGCCCTGCAGGTGCGGCACCAGCGCGCCCATCACCGACGGGAACCATTGATCCGGCCCGAGCTCCGCCGCCGCGGTCATCCACATGCAGCAGAACAGGAGGAGGAAGAGCGGCCGCGCCGCCTGCGACCACATCTCACCGGTCGAGATGTTTGACTGCACGCGTTCGGTCTGCGGATACTGCATCGAGAGCGCCATCACCAGGTAGATCGTGGCGGGAATCAGGATCGTCGACAGCTTCAGCTGCCAGCTCGCGTTGAACGCCTGGGTCATCGCGACGGCCAGCAGGCCGCCGATGATCTGCCCGCCGGGCCACCAGGCGTGCAGCCGGTTCAGCCATTTCGTCTTCTCGCCACTGTAGATCGTCGCGACGAGCGGGTTGATCACCCCTTCGACCAGCCCCTGCGACAGGCCCATCACGAAGAAGCCGGCGTAGAGCATCGACGTGCCGGTGTTGTCGAAGATCGCTGCCACCGGCGCGGTCGGATGCGGCGCGAGCAGCACGAGCGCGATGCCGAGGAAGTAGCCGACCGCCGACAGGACATGCAGCGCGCGCAGGCCGACGAGATCGGCGATCGCCCCGCTGATGTAGATCGCGATGGTGAACGCCCAGAATGCCGGGCTCCAGATCGTGCCCATCTGCTTGGCGTTGATCTGAAACGTGCTGCTCATCGCGGTTTCGATGTCGCCGCGGATCGCAAACACCATCGACGTGGTGACCAGCGAAATGCAGCTGGCCAGGAACAATTTTCCTCTCGGCATCAACCCTCCGGAGCGCGTTGGCGCGCCGAAGCTTAACACTAAACCCCTGGAGTTATTGCGGTGGGGCCGGCATCGGGGATAGATCTTCTCCTGCCAATGCCTGCCGCCCATAGTTCGCTGGGTGCATCGTCGAAGTACGTCCGGCTGCTGTGCTGGGCGGCAATTGCCTGGATCGTCGTCTTCTGGCGCCTCGGCTATCCGAGCCTGATGGACCCTGACGAGGCCCACTACGCGGAACTGACCCGCGAGATGGTGCGCGCCCACAGCTGGCTGGTGCCGCTCCTCGACGGCCACCCCTACATCGACAAGCCGATTCTGTTCCACTGGCTGCAGGCCGCGGCCATCTGGCTGCTCGGGCCGACCGAGTTCGCGGTCCGCCTGCCGAGCGCGCTCTCGGCGCTCGTGCTCTGCTGGACGGTGCGCCGCGCCGGCATCGTGATGTTCGGCGAGTCGGTGGGCGAGTGGGCCGCGGTGATGTTCGCCACGATTCCGGCGACGTTCATGCTCGCGAGCCTCGCGCTCTTCGACATGGTCTTCACCGCGTTTCTCTTCGGCGCGGTGGTCTGCCTGATCGAAGCCTCGGCGAACGGCAGCCGGCGTCGCGAGATCGCCGGCTACGCGCTGTTGTCGCTGGCCGTGATGATCAAAGGTCCGGTGGCGCTCGTCCTGGTCGGCCTCTTCTGGCTGGCCGCATGGGCCTGTGGCGGCGAGCTACGGGCCCGCGCCGGCCGCCTGCGCTGGATCGCCGGCCTGGCCGGCGCCGCCGCCGTCGCCTCGCCGTGGTTCGTGTGGATGTTCGCGCACTTCGGCGACGCGTTCGTGCAGGACTACCTGCTGGCCGGCAATCTCTATTACTTCACCCAGCCGGAAGCGTGGTCGGCGCGCGCGATCAGCCACGTTTTCTATCTGCGGTCGTTCGTCGGCGGCTTCTTCCCGTGGAGCGCGGTCGCTCTCGCCGGCCTGGTCGAGAGCGTGCGGCGGCGCGTCTTGCCGGCGGCCGACGAGCGCCTGCTCTGGATCTGGTCGGCGGTGGTCATCGGCTTCTTCTCGCTCGCCAGGTTCAAGCTCGATCACTACATCTTCCCGGCCGCGCCGGCGATCTGCCTGCTCGCGGCGAAGGCCTGGCACGACGCGGCGCTGGCCCCGCGTGGCGCGTGGCGGATCGTGCACGCCGTGGGACTCGGGCTGGGCGGCCTGCTCGTGGTCGCCGGGACCTTCGCGAGCGTCTACCTGTTCGAGCTCAATCTGGAACTGCCCGCGACGGCGATCCTGCTCCCGGTGGCACTGGCAGCCGGCGGCGTCGGGCTCCTGATTCGCGCGGCGCACTCCGGCTGGCGCATGCCGGCCAGACCGTTCGCGCTCGCCGCAGGCCTGCTCGCGATCGATGCGGTGATCGTCGGCGTGGGGCTGCCAACCCTCGACCACGCGCACCCGACGGCGCTCGTCGCGCAGAAGCTCAGGGACCATACGCCATCCGAAGCGCCGGCGGCGATCTATCAGCTCGAGCAGTGGCGGGCGAGCCTGCGCTACTACGCCGAGCGGCCGCTGACGGGGCTGTCTGGCACCGGACAAATCCGCGCCTTCTTCGGCGCGTCGGACACGCCGCGATACGCCATCATGGTCCGGCGCGACTATCTCGCCCTGCGCGCCGCCGGCGTCCGTATCCATGAAGTGTTCCGCAGCCCCGCAGTCGTCGGCACCACCCGGATGTCCGGGGGGCTGCGCCGCCAGCAGTGGGACGACCTGCTCGTCGTGACCAACGCCCCTCGCCAGCGCTTTCCCGCCTGGCTGCCATAGAATATCTGCAGCGTGGTGGTGGAGTTCGCCCGATAACATCGCTGTCCCGCTGGACGGCCAATGACTCCTGCGGGCAGCCGTGGGAGTGTTGCTCGGCGCCCCTGTTCACCAGTCTTCGAATTTCAGGTGTCGAGCATGATCTGGATGGCAGTGGCTTTCGGCGGTGCGGTCGGTTCGCTGATGCGGCATGCGGTCAACATCGCCTTCGCCCGTCTGGCGGCGACGCCCTATGCGACCGCGACCGTGAACATCGTCGGGTCCGTGGTCATCGGCGTGCTGGCAGGCCTGACGGCGAGCGGCAGGCTGCACCTGTCGCCGCCGGCGCGCGCGTTCATCTTCGTCGGCATACTCGGCGGCTTCACGACGTTCTCGAGCTTCATGCTCGACACTCTGACGCTGCAGCGCGGCTCCCAGCAGGGGCTGGCGGCGGTCAACGTGTTCCTGCAGGTGCTGATCGGCCTGTTGGCGGTGTTCGGCGGATACGCCGCCGCGAGGTAGACGCATGCATCCCTGGCACGACTGTTACATCGACGAATCGGTCATCCCCACCGCGTTTCCGGCGGTGATCGAGATCCCCAAGGGCAGCACCAACAAGTACGAGCTGGACAAGGAGACGGGGCTGCTGCGGCTCGATCGCGTGCTCTACAGCGCCGTCTACTATCCGGCCGACTACGGGTTCATTCCTCGCACCTTCTGCGACGACGGCGATCCGCTCGACGTCCTGGTGCTCGGGCAGGAGCCGGTCTTCCCGCTGACCATCGTCGAGGCGCGCGCGATCGGCGTGATGCGGATGCGCGACGAAAAGGGGATCGACGACAAGATCCTCGCCGTCAGCGTGCGCGATCCGGCCTACTCGGAATATCGCGACAAGACGCAGCTGCCCAGCCACGTCCTCCGACAGGTGCGCCGGTTCTTCGAGGACTACAAGGCGCTCGAGCACAAGCAGGTCAACGTGGAAGACCTGCTCGGGCCCGACGCCGCGGTCGGCATCATCGGCGACGCGCTGCAGATGTACAAGCAGCTGCGGCGAGGACAGCTGGGAAAGTGAGTCACCCACGCCCGTGACACGGCCGGTGGCCTGGTCGCGAGGCGCGATGTTGTCTCGTGTTACTGTCGCTGCATGCCTCGTGCGATTGCGTGTGCAGCGGCGTTTGCTGTCATCGTTTCGTCACCACTGACTCGCGGCCAGCAGACGGTTGACGCGCCGCCGGCTCCCGTGCAGGGCGGCGTGATGGCCGCGGCCGACGCGCAGGCGTTCGCCGATGCGGCGGCCGAGCGTCTCGACTACCTCCCAGGACAGGTGATTGTCCGGTTCAAGGACGGCGTCGACGTGCAAGGCGAGCAGCGGGCGCTCGACGCGCTGCGCAGCCGTCCCGCGGTCGACCGGCTGCAGTGGATGGGGGAATTCGCCGTCCTGCGCGATGCCTCGCAGCCCGACGCGCGCGTCCTCTCCGAACAGCTCGCCTCCCAGCCGGAAGTCGCGTATGCGCAGCCGAACTACCTGCGCCGCAAGAGCCTGGCGCCGAACGACACCGGCTACGCGCCGCGGCAATGGAACCTGCAGACGATCGACATGCCGCACGCCTGGGACATCAATGCCGGCACCCGCGGCGACGTCACCGTGGCGGTCGTCGACACCGGCATCACGAACTTTACCGGTTCGCTGCAGTTCAAGACGTGGAACGGCAGCGCCATCCAGACGATTACCGTGCCCTTCACGTCCAATCCCGACCTGGCCGTGTCGCGCCTCGTCTCGGCGACCGACTTCATCACCGGCGGCGGGACGACGACCCTCGACACCGACGGCCACGGCACCCACGTCAGCTCGACGATCGGCGAAGACACCAACAACAACCTGCTCGACGCCGGCATCGCCTACAACGCGCGGATCATGCCGGTGAAGGTGTGCGCCAGCTACTGGGACGTGCAGTTCGCCATGTCGGCGGCCGGGATTCCCGGATTCGCGGACCCCGACGCCGGCGGGTGTCCGACCAGCGCCATCGCTGCGGGGCTGCACTACGCCGCGGACAACGGCGCCAAGGTGATCAACATCAGCCTGGGGGGTGACGGCGCCTCGCCGACCGAGCAGGCCGCGCTGCAGTATGCGCTCGACAAGGGCGTGTTCATCGCGATCGCCGCGGGCAATTCCAAGCTGGAAGGCAACCCGACGCAGTATCCGGCGTTCTACGGACAGAGCATGCAGGGGGTGATGGCGGTCGGCGCGACGAATCGATCCGGCAACCGCGCGTCGTATTCGAGCACCGGCAGCTACGTCGATATCGCGGCGCCCGGCGGCGATCCTTCCGACAGCGACGCCGCCGGCAACGGCTACATCTGGCAGTCGACCCTCCGCCCTTCGGTGAGCGATCCATCGCTCGTCCTGTTCCCGCGGTTCGACGCCTACGCCGAGGTCGGCTACGCGGGCACGTCGATGGCGTCGCCGCACGTGGCCGGCGTGGCCGCGCTGCTCTACAGCCAGGGGATCACCAAGCCGGCGGCGATCGAGCAGGCGCTCAAGCGATCGGCGAAGTTCCTCGGGACGCCGAGCCCGAGCGATCCCTCGCGCAATGATGATTTCGGCTCCGGACTGATTCAGCCGCGCACGGCGCTGTTCGGCCTCGGGCTCAGGAAGTAGGTCGATGAAGCCGACGCTGCTCGCACTCGTTCTGGCCGCATGCTGCGCTGCTCCCGCGGCGGCGCAGCCCTATTCAGGCTCGTCGGGACCAGGCGCCGGACTCCGCGTCTACGGCATCTTCGACACGACGACGGTCGCCGCGTCCAAGAGCTTTGACGCGATTTTCGGCAGCAGCCAGATGACGGGCTTCGGCGGCGGGGCCGAGGTCGACGTGTGGCATCACCTCTTCCTGCGCATCGCGGTGACGCACTCGTCGCGCACGGGCAGCCGCGTTTTTGTCGACGACGGCGGCCAGGTCTACCCGCTCGACATCCCGCTCACCGTGACGATGACGCCGATCGAAGCGGGCGGCGGATGGCGATTTCCGATCAACAGCCGCGTCACCCCTTACGTGGGCGGCGCCTTCATCTCGCTCGACTACCAGGAAACCTCGGACTTCGCGCAGGCGGGCGACAACGTCAGCGAGCGCTACACGGGTGGCGAAGGGTTCGGCGGCGTCGACGTCAAGGTCTGGAAGGGTTTGTTCATCGGCGGCGAGGCGCAGTACCGGCATATCGGCGTGCCGGATGTGAGCACGAGCGTGATGAATCAGTTCGGGGAGACCGACCTCGGCGGATTCAGCGCGCGCGTGCTCGTCGGTTTCGGAACGCGCTAGCCGTTCGATCGCACCTCCGCCGTCCACGGCTGACGTTGCCTTTGGGGAGCACGGCGCGTACCATCGTTGTGCGCGCCATCGCGGGCCGCGCAGCTCAACACAACCCATGAACTTCAGGATTGGCGTCTGCCTCGCCGTCGTCTCTCTTGCCGTGAGTGCGGCGGCTGCCTCGGGCGTACCGGCAGTGTCGGCAGCCGCGCTGACACAGGAGGCGTGGACCGGAGCTCAGCTGGACGGCCTCAGCCCGGCTGTGTTCGGGCTGGCTCTGCAGTCGGCCTCCTCGGCGGTCGAACGAGGAGCCGCCGCGCTGCCGTCGACGCTCACCGTGATCGATTACTCGAAGCCTTCGACCGAGCCGAGGATGTGGGTATTCGACGTGCGGACCCACGCGTTGCTCTTCCACGAGCTGGTCTCGCATGGCCGCGGCAGCGGCAAGACGCGTTCGACTGCGTTCTCGAACGCCCCCGAGAGCAACATGACCAGCCTCGGGCTCTTCCGCACGGCGGAGCCGTACGTCGGGCACAACGGCTACTCGCTTCGACTGGATGGTCTCGAGAAGGGGACAAACGATCGCGCGCGCGAACGCGCCATCGTGATTCACGGCGCACCGTACGTGAGCGCGTCGGCGGCGAAGGCCAACGGCTATCTCGGCCGCAGTCTGGGCTGTCCCGCCGTGCGTCCGGAGATCGCGCGACAGCTCATCGATACGGTAAAGGCCGGAGGCCTTCTCTTCGCCTACTATCCCGATCCGATCTGGCTGCGCGCGTCTACTTATCTGAACTAGTCGGACCTGCGGCGGCAAGATACGCCGCGAGGTTCAGCATGTCTTCCTGCGTGAGGTCCTTCACGATCTGCTGCATCAGCGGCGACCACGTGCCGTGCCGCGTGCCCTTCTTGAAGTCCCACAACTGCCGCATCAGATAGCTCGGCGAGCGGCCGGCGATGCCAGGCACGGGCCCGAGCCCCAGCAGTTCCGGACCGTGGCAGATGCGGCAGGGTGTCGTCCGCCCTCCGCCGCTGGCGACGAGCAGCGAGCCCTTGTTGACACTGCCTGGCGGCACGTAGGCGATAAACCCCGAGCGAGGGTCCCGCAGCTCGAAGCGCTCGGCGTCTTCGGGCGTCTCGATGATGCGATCGCCGATCGGTTCCGTCTCGCTGCCCGGCAGCGGGAAGAAGACGTTGCCGCCGATCCGCGTCGTGGGTACCGTTGCCGCTTCCTTGACGGTGATCCAGTGGGTCCACGGCATCGACGAGAAGTACTTCGCCGCTTCCTGAATTTCGTCGTCCGTCATGTCCTGCGCCGCCTCGATCATCTGCAGCGTGTTGGTCTTGCGCGGATCGGCGTTGTTCCGCAGGCCGTTCTTGAAGTCGCGCAGCTGCTGGATGATGTAGGGCTCGGGCTGTCCGGCGACGGGAGCGTTTTCGGGACGGCCTTTCCCATTTGGCATGTGGCACATCGCGCAGCCGCGGACGTGCGGCTGCCGGCCGTGCACGACTACGTTGGGCATCGGCGGATGATCCGTCGGGAACCAGTCGCCGACGTCCCAGTAGTCGCGGATGTGCTGGAGCGTCAAGGCCTGATCGCTGCCCGGCACGTGCTTCGGCGACGTGTCGGGCGCCGGTCGCTCCCCGGCCGGACGCTGGACAGGCGTATTGGGAACGCCGTACGCCCACGAGGGGGAGTCGGGAGGCGCCGCGGGCTGCGGTGCCTGCGCACCTTGCGCCGCGGCCGATAACCGGATCGCCAGCACGAGCGCTCCGACGGCGAGAGGACCGATGATCGTGCGTGTCACGTGTGTCACGCGCCTATTTTAGTGTCATTCCCATCACTTGCTCGGCGCGTCGTTGGCCTGCAGATCTCCCAGCGCGTACTGCACGCCGGCGAGGATGTGCGCCAGCATCGGCGCCATCTTGTAGATCGACTCGTCGTGTCCGAGCACTTCGACGAACACGCGGCCGCTGCCTTCACGGCGGATGTAGCTGAGCGCGTAATCGCTGTCGCTGCGCTTCGGCGCCGGCTCCAGCGCCTTGGTCTCAGCCGGCAGTTTGGCGTAGTCGATGCTCGTCAGGACGTGCGCGTTCGTGCGCGACCACGATGCGTCGTTGAACGTGTAGACCTCGTCGACGGTCGTGAAGGGACGCGGCAGACGGACCCCCGAACCCTGGTTCACATAGGTGAAGGGGACGGTGAGCGGGCTGTCGGGATCGTCGATCTTCACGGGGATCTGCGTCGGGTAGAGCCAGTGCCACTTGAAGTAGCCGCCGATGAGCTTGTTGAAGTCGGGCCACAGCGGCGTGCCGCCGTCGACGACGTTGGGCTGCGGGGCGCCGCCGTGGTACGAATCGGTAGCGGCGTGGACGGCGGCGAGTCCCTTGCCGCCGCGCACGAACTCGAGCAGGGCGTCGCGCCGGGCCTTGGTCGCCGCCGGATCGGCCGGATCGTCGAGGAAGGTGCCCGTCGTGCTGGCGAGGAACACGCCGTCGTACTGCTTCAGGTTGTCGGTGTTGATGTCGGCCGCGTTGTAGGTGATGACCGTCGTCCATGCGCCGGTCTTCTGACCGAGCGCTTCGATGGTGCGGGCGGCGAGCGGAATCGAGGCGTGGACGAAGCCCTGCGCGCGCGCGAGCACGAGGACGCGGCGCGGCTTGGCCGGCTTGGCGGGAGCGGTATCGGGCAGCGCCGCCATCATCTGCATCAAGTCGAGCACGCGCGCGACCTGCGGCTGCGGCGGCGCTCCGCCGCGGCCAGCTTGAGCCGTTCCCGACGGGGGGGAGGGTCTCGAGACGCCCTGTCCGCCCTTGGCGGCCATGCCCGACATCTCGAGCTGGCCCTCCATGATGGAGATGTCGGCGCGCATCGCGGTGCCGTCGGGGGTCAGGATCAGGACGGTCGGGATGCTCATCCCGGGATAACTGGTGTTGTAGGAAATCAGGAGGCTCCTGCCCGATAACCGCACATCGCCCGCGGCGGCGTCGGGCTGGTTCGGGGCTTTCACGGTGGCTTTCACCGCATCGGCGCCGCGCGTGACGCTGACCTGGAACGTCTGCGCCCCTATTCCGGGAGCCGAGGAGCTGACGGTCCAGTCTCCGAGAAACGGCGCCGCCTGTTCCGCCGTAATCGCACGTGCAGGCTGACCGAAAGCGGCAAGGACGAGTGCCCCTATCAACGCGGCTGTTTTCATGCGCTGATTATATGGGTGCCATGGGCAGGAGTTGACCTAATCGGCGGCGCGGCTTACGCTGCACTCACGTTCAATTGGGGGAGTACATGGTTCGTTCCGTCCGTCCCGTTCCAGCCGCCATTGCCGCGGTGTCCGCACTCTTTCTCGCAACCTTCTCGACGACGATCCTGAACGGTTTCGCCCAGGCCTCGCCGGCGCCGACCGCGGCGCAGGCCGCGCCCTTCGTCGGCGACTGGGTATCGACCGTCTCCATGGGCGGCAATCAGATGACGTCGCTCGTCTCGGTGAAGGCCGACGGCGGCAAGGTGACCGCGATCGTCACCCCGGAAGGGCAGGCGCCGATCACCAACACGCGCGTGTCGATGGCCGGCACCAGCCTCGCCATCCGCTACACCCTCGACATGCAGGGCACGGCGATCGCCACGGTGTTATCGCTCACGCCTGACACGACGGCGGGCGCGCAGGCCACCGTTCAGCGCGTGAACATGTCGATCATGGACGGCCAGTACGAGATGGCCGGCATGGCGGCCAGGCAGGCGCCGGGCGCGCCGTTCCCGGCTCCGCAGCGCGGCGCCGGCCAGGGCGCTGGCGGCGGCTTCGGTGGCGGCGGCCGTCAGATGACCAACGAGAATACGGACTTCACGCCGAAGCCGCCGATGAAGGCGAAGACGCCGGCCGAGGAAGCGGCGGGCTTCATCCTGCCGCCCGGCTATCGCATGGAGCTCGTCGCCGCCGATCCGGAGATCATCAGCCCCGGCGCCATCGAGTTCGACGGCAACGGCCGCATGTACGTCGCCGAGCTCGTCAGCTACATGATGACGGCCGACGCGCAGAAGGAGCACGATCCGATCAGCCGCATCAGCCGCTGGGAGAGCACCAAGGGGGACGGCGTCTACGACAAGCACACCGTCTTCGCCGACAAGCTCGTCGCGCCGCGCATGATCCTGCCGCTCGGCGACGGCGTCATCCTCGCGAGCGAAACCGATTCGGACGACATCATCAAGCTGACCGACACCAACGGCGACGGCATCGCCGACAAGCGTGAGGTCGTGTTCACCGGCATCGGCCAGAGCGGCGACGCCAACATCGAGCACCAGAAGGCCGGCTTGATGTGGAACCTCGACAACTGGATCTACACGACCTACAACCCCTTCCGCATCCGCTGGACACCGAACGGCTTCCAGCGCGAGCCCACAGGGCCGAACGGTGGCCAGTGGGGGCTCAGCACAGACGACGACGGCAAACCGTGGTTCGTGGACGCGGGCGGCGAGCGCGGGCCGATGAATTTCCAGTTCCCGATCCACTACGGCGCCTTCACGCCGTGCCCGGCCGTCGGCGGACGCATCACCGGCGTCCAGCGCGGTGGGCCGCCGGCGCCGCCGAACAGCCCGAACTGCCCGCCGGGCATGGAAAACGGCTTCGAGAAAGACTTCGCCGTCGTCTGGCCGGCGCCCGGGATTGGCGACATGCAGGGCGGCATCGGCCGCATCCGCATGCCGGCCGGCAACCTGAATCACTTCACGGCGGCGACGGGCCCGGCCATCTTCCGCGGCGACGCGCTCCCCGCCGATGCCAAGGGGGATCTGTTCTTCACCGAGCCGGTCGGGCGCCTCATCCGCCGCGCCAAGGTCGAGAACGTCGAAGGACTGACCGAGTTGCGCAACGTCTATCCGAACTCGGAGTTCCTGACGAGCACGGATCAGCTGTTCCGGCCGGTCAACATGACCAACGGTCCGGACGGCACGCTCTACATCGCCGACATGTATCACGGCATCATCCAGGAGCTGCAGTGGTCGGGCCCGGGCAGTTACCTGCGCGCCAAGATCGAGCAGTATCAGCTCGACAAGGTCGCGCAGTACGGCCGCATCTGGCGTCTGCGCTACGACGGCCGCGCCGCGGTCGCGGCGACCGACAGCAACCCCGGTCAGCCGGCGATTGCGGCGATCACGCCGAAGTTCACGCCGCCGCACATGTACGGCGAGACGCCGGCGCAGCTCGTCGCGCATCTCTCGAGTCCCAACGGCTGGTGGCGCGACATGGCGCAGCGGCTGATCGTCCTCTCGCAGGACAAGTCGGTGGCGCCGGCGCTCGTGCAGCTCGCGCGGACGTCCGACGACCCGCTGGCGCGGATCCACGCGCTGTGGACGCTCGAAGGGCTGGGCGCGCTCGACGCGCGTCTGGTCCGTGACGCCATGGAAGACAAGAGCCCGCGTATTCGCATTCACGGGCTGCGCACCAGCGAGACCCTCTACAAGAACGGCGACAAGACGTTTGCCGATGACTACCGCCGCATGGCCAAGGATCCCGACACGAACGTCGCGATCCAGGCGATGCTCTCGGCCAGTCTCTTCAAGCTCAAGGACATCTCCGACATCGTCAAGTCGGCCGAAGACACGAACAAGGCGAAGGGGCTCGCGCTCATCGGCGATCGGGTGATGACCCCGCCGGCGACGTTCGGCGGCGGCGCCCGCGGCCGGGCGTTGACCGCAGCCGACGAGAAGCGCCTGACCGCGGGCAGCGATGTCTTCAACGCGGTCTGCTTCTCGTGCCACGGACCTGACGGGCTCGGCGCCCCCGACAGCGCCGGCCCGGCCGGAGCGACGCTGGGGCCGCCGCTCGCGGGCTCCCCGCGCGTGCAGGGGCACCGCGACTACATCATCAAGGTGCTGATGCGCGGCCTCACCGGTCCGCTCGACGGCCGGACCTACCGCGACGTGATGGTGCCGATGGACAACACCGACGAGTGGATCGCCGGCATCGCATCCTACGTCCGCACGTCGTTCGGCAACACCGGCGACATGGTGACCCCGGCCGACGTCGCGCGTGTGCGCGCCGAGATCGCCAGCCGCAAGAACCCGTGGACGCAGCCCGAGCTCGACGCCTCGCTGCCGCACCTGGTCGATCCGCAGCAGCTGAAGTTCACCGCCAGCACCGGCGCCGACACGGCGGAGTACGCCGCCAACCTGCGCGGCTGGAGCACCAACGCGCCGCAGGCGCCTGGCATGTGGCTGCAGATCGAATTGCCGCAGGCCGCCAACGTCACCGAGCTGCAGTTCGACTCGGTCGGCGGCGGACGCGGCGGTGGTGGCGGCCGTGCCGCCGCGCCGCTTCCGGCGCCTGGCGCGCCCCCAGCCCGTGGCGCCGCGCCCGCCGGCGGCGGCGCCGCGTCGGCCGGCTATCCGCGCGCCTACGACGTGCAGGTGTCGATGGACGGCAAGAAGTGGAGCAAGCCGGTCGTCTCAGGCCGCGGCGAGGGTGGGCACACTACGATCGCCTTCACGCCGGCGCAGGCGAAGTTCGTCCGCATCACGCAGACCGACAACCTTCCGGAAGCCCCCGCCTGGAACGTCCGCAACCTGCGGGTCTACGAGGCGAAGGCGACGACCGGGACGAAGTAGCGCGAGGCGCGAACGATCAACGGAAACGGGGAGTGGCGCAGGGCCACTCCCCGTTTTACGTACAACCGTCGTGCTACAGGCCGGCCATGTGGCAGGACATTCGCGTCGCCTGGCGCTTTCTCCTGAAACAGCGGACCGGCACCATCATCACAGTCGTGACGCTCGGCATCGCGATCGGATCCAGCACGATCGCGACTGGCGCGCTCGACAACGCGTTCTGGCGGTCGATTCACACGTCGAACGGTTCCTCTCTTCTCACGTTCTACAACACGCGCGCCGCCGCTCCGCAGTTTCAGGTTCTGTCGTACGGGGACTACGCGACGCTCTGCGACCGTCTGCGCGACCGCGTCGACGTGGCCGCCTTCGTTCGCACGTTCACCACCCTCGAAGGCATCGCGCAGCCGGCATATATCCAGGGCGAGCTCGTATCCGACAACTATTTCGGCATACTCGCGGCGGCGCCGTTCACCGGCCGCCTCATCGGCGACAAGGCCGCCACGCACTCGCTGGTACTCGTCCTCAGCTATGACTCGTGGCGACATCGCTTCGGCGGAGATCCGAACATCGTCGGTTCGTCGATCCAGCTCGGACGCGAGTTCTACACTGTCATTGGCGTCACTCGGCCGGACTTCGAGGATCCGGCGTATCCGTCAGAATTCTGGGCGCCACTCGCCGCGACGCCGCAGCTGCTGGGTGTCGATCTTTCCCGAATGCATGTTCCGTATCTCCAGACCATCGCTCGTCCGCGCCCGGGTGTTACCCAACGACAAGTCCAGTCGTACGTCGCCGGTCTCACGACGGATGGCACGCGCGACGGTTGGCGCCTGGCAGCTCTGCGCGGCATCTATCTGCGGTTCTGGCCGGCCTATCGCACAACCGTCCTGAACTTCCTTGGCATCTTCGCCGCGCTGGCGGTCGCGATTCTGGTCATCGCCTGCGCCAATGTGGCGGGCCTGCAGCTGGCGCGAGGTGCGGAACGCGGCCGTGAGCTTGCGGTACGACAGGCGCTTGGCGCGACACGGCTCCAACTGTTTCGTCGTCTCGCGGCCGAAAGCGTCCTTCTGACCGCGGCCGGCGGCGCCACGGGCGTACTGCTCGCCTGGTGGAGCGCCCCGCTCTTCCGCAACATCCCGATGCCGGTCCCGGCCCCCGTCACGTTGACGTTCGACGGGAGACTGGTGGCGATCGCACTGGGGATTTCGTTGGTGGCATCCCTCGCGTTCACCGCGGTCGCGGCGTGGAAGGGCACGCGTGAGGACGCTCAGCAGGTCCTGAAATCGTCCTCTCGCGGTGCCACGAGCAAGACGATGGCGCAGCGCACTTTGGTGGTCGCCCAGCTCGCAGTCGGCTGCGTTGTGGTCACGGCAGCCGTACTGCTGCTCCGAAGCTTCTGGAATGTTCAGCGAATCGACGTCGGTTTCGATCCGGCGGACCGTGTCGCGGCCCAGGTCTCCTTGCGCGATCAAAACTATTCAGACTCGCGGGCGGCGATCTTCTATCGTCGGCTCCAGGAGGCGCTGGAGCGCACGCCGGAAGTCGAAGGCGTTGCCTTCGAGTCGAGGGCCGTACTCGAACGCTTTCGGGCCGTCGGAACCTTCAGACGTCCACAGGCTCCTGAACCGTTGTCAGCCCGATTCGACGCGATGAGCCCGGGATATTTCCGGACGATGGGCGTTCCGATCCTGGTGGGGCGCGCGTTCGACGACCACGATACGGAGTCGGCCGAGACTGTGATGATCGTCAACCGAACGATGGCCAGGCTGCTCGGCGGCGATCCGCTCGGCCAGATATTGATCGAGGAGGGGACGATTTTTGGTCGTCGGTCCGGAACCAGTGTGCGCATCATCGGGGTCGTGGGGGACGTGCAGTACAACGGGATCACGGAAGGACCACAACCGTACGTCTATTTGCCGGCTGCACAATGGCCGTCGACGGATCTCGAGGTCTACATTCACACGCGCATGTCCGCGATCCAGGCGATCGCGCTACTACGAGAGCAGGTACACCAACTGGATCCCCAGGTGGCACTGACCGACGTCGGCACGCTGACGGATCGCGTGACCGAAGCTGGAATCGTCCCTCGGTCATCGGCTCTTGCCTCGATGGCGCTGGCCGCCATTGCCGTCTTCCTCGCGCTGGTCGGCGTCTACGGTGTGCTGACGGTCTCCATTGAAAACCAGCGCCGTGAGCTGGCGATCCGAAGTGCGCTCGGCGCGTCGCCATCGAACCTGATCCTGCGGGTGATCCGTGAAGGGACGCTGCTGACGTCAGGCGCACTGGTCTTCGGCGTTGCGGGAAGCCTGGCCGGCGCTCGCACGATCGCCGGCCTGTTGTTCGGCCTGCCGCCGTACGATCTCTGGTCCATCGCCGCCGCCACATGCCTGATCGTCGCGGCGTCCGCCGTCGCCTGGATCGGACCCGCCCGCCGCGCCGCGAGCACCGACGCAGCGACGGCGCTTCGAGCCGAGTGAAGCGTCGCGGGCGCCTCGCGCCCTAGCTCTCGCGCTTGTGGTGCAGCAGCAGGTCGAGTGCGTCCTGCATCGAGCCGGCGCGGGTGATCTCGCCGCCGTTGATGAACAGGATCTCGTCGGCGTTCTCGATCGTGTTGAGGCGGTGCGCGATGACGACCTTGGTCGTGCGCGCCGGCAGCTCGCGGAGGATTTGCTCGAGCACCTGCTCGGTCACCGTGTCGATGTTCGCGGTGGCCTCGTCGAGGATGAGGATCTCGGGCTCGCGCAGCACGGCGCGGATGAAGGCGACGATCTGTCTCTGGCCGAGGCTCAGTCCCTCGCCGCTGGAGGTGACCGGCGTCGCGACCCCTTCCTTGAACCGCTCGAGCAGCGCGTCGAGGTGCTTTTCCGTGAGGCGCGCGAGCAGCGCTTCGTCGGAGAGCGAGGACAGCGCTTCGTTGCCGTAGACGAGATTGTCGCGCACCGTGCCGGTGAAGAGGAACGGCTCCTGCAGGATGAAGCCGATGCGCGCGGCGCGCTCGGCCGGCGTATAGGCGCGGATGTCGCGGCCGTCGAGCAGCACGCGTCCACCCGCCGGATCGTAGAGCCGCGCCATCAGCAGGGCCGTGGTCGTCTTGCCGCCGCCGGTCGGGCCGACCAGCGCATACGTCTTCCCCGGCTCGAAGGCGAACGACGCGTCGCGCAGGATCGGGGTGCCTGGCGCGTAACTGAACCGGACGTGATCGAAGGCGAGCACCGAGGCATCCGCGGCGGCCGCCGCTGGCGCCTGCGCCAGGTCGCCGCGCAGCGCGAGGACGGCCGAAATCCGATCGAGGCTGGCCATGGCCAGCTGGAACGACGACCACAGCGCCGCGAGCTGGCGCAGCGGCATGTAGAAGCTGTTCACATAGAGCAGGAACCCGATCAGCAGGCCGACGGTGAAGCCGCCGGTCGTGATCAGGTAGAACCCGTAGGCCAGGACGACGACCTGGGCGAGGTTGAGCGCCAGGCCGTAGAGCGGGATGAGCACCGTGTTGGCGATTCCGGCCGCTACCGACGCGCCGTAGTTGCGCTCGTTGGCCTCGCGGAACTGCCGCTCGAAATAGTCGACGCGGTTGAACGCGACGATGACGCGGAAGTTGCTCATGCTCTCCTGGATCTCGCCGCTCAGCGCGCCGAGGGCCTGCAGGCTCGCGAGGTTGCGGCGCTTCATCCAGGGGCCGGCGAGACGGGTCAGCACGAGCGCGGCGGCGGCCGGGGCGAGCGCCGCCAGTCCGAGCCGCGCGTGCAGCGTCACCAGGAAGATGGCCGCGCCGGTCATCACGAACAGGTTGGCCGCGACCTGCACCAGCGCCTGCGAGAAGAACTGGTTCAGCTTGTCGGTGTCGTTGTTGATGCGCGAGATCAGGTCGCCGGCCTTGTTTTCGTTGAAGAAGGCCAGCGGCAGGTCCTGCAGTTTCGCGAACAGCGCGTTCCGCAGGTTGAACAGCAGGTAGCGGCCGACCCGTCCCATCTGCTGCGCCTGCACGTAGGTGGCGACCAGGCCGACCAGATAGGCGAGCAGCAGCACGCCGGCCGAGACCAGCACGCCGTGGAAGTCGTGCCCGCGAATATCGGTGTCGATGGTGCGCGCGATGATCACCGGGCCGAGCAGCCCCATCGCGGCCGAGACGATCGTCGCCGCGAAGGCGACCGCCAGCCGGCGGTGCTCGCCCCTCAGTACCGGCGCCAGCTTCTTCAGCGCCGACAGCACCGACGGGCTCGCCTGCGGCCGCGCCGCGCTAAGCCTGTACGGACTCGTAGTGGCTGGTGCTTCGCTGGGAGTCATGGATCTGGGCGTATTCGGGACAAGTGTCGAGCAGGTGCGGGTGCGTGCCGGCCGCCAGCACCTCGCCTTCCATCAGCAGCACGATCTGGTCGTAGTCCTCGATCGGCGCGATCTTCTGGGTGACGGAGATGAGGGTCAGGCCGGGATAGTTGACGCGGACGTTGTCGAGGATCTTGCGCTCGGTGGCGGCGTCGACGCGCGCCGTGAAGTCGTCGAGCAGCAGCACGCGCGGGTTGAGCGCCAGCGCCCGCGCCAGCATGATCCGCTGTTTCTGGCCGCCCGACAGGCTGGTGCCGCGCTCGGCGACGACCGTGTCGAGCCCCTGCGGCAGCGCCCGCACGAAATCGGCGAGCTCCGCGGTCGCGATCGCCTTGTCGAGATCCGCGTCGCGCACCTCGCGGCTGAACCCGATGTTCTCGCGCAGCGACAGGTTGAACATCGCCGCGTCCTGGAAGACGAGCGCCACCTGGCGGTGGAGCGCCGTCCGGTCGTAGTCGCGCAGATCGCGCCCGTCGTACTCGACGTGCCCCGACGCCGGGTCGAGCAGCCCGGTGAGCACGTAGAGGAGCTGCGTCTTGCCGGCGGCGGTCGGACCGATGATCGCCGTGCGGCTGCCTGGCGCGACCTCGAAGGAGACGTCCTTGAGCGCCTCGCGCTCGGCGTAGCGGACGGTGACGTGCGAGACGCGCACCGCACCGCGCAGATCCGCCACGACGCCGCCGCGCTGCGGCGGCGTCGGCGCCGCGAGCACCGCGCCGATGCGCGCGTAGGAGGCGGTCGACTGCGCGATGACGTTGCTCATGAAGCCGATCATGATCACCGGGAAGATCAGGATCGAGAGATAGCTGTTGAACGCGGCGAAGTCGCCAAGGCTCATGCGGCCGGCGATCACGAAGCGGCCGCCGATCGTCAGGATCAGCAGCGTCGCGACGTTGGTGCAGAACATGATGATCGGGATGAGCCCGGCGAACAGGTTGAGGATGCGCAGGCTGATGTCGCGCGCCTCGGTGTTCGCCTTGCGGAACTTCCCCTGCTCGATCGCCTCGGAGTTGAGCAGCCGGATCAGCGCGGCGCCGAGGATGCTCTCGCTGATCACCTTGTTCAGCCAGTCGACCGCCCCTTGCGCCTTCCCGAAGAGGATGCGGACCCGGCGAAGCACGATCTGGAACGTGATGCCGATCACCGGCAGCACCGCGATCACCGCCAGGCCGAGCTTCCAGTCGATCCACAGCAGCAGCGCGCTGGCGCCGATGATCAGGAACACCGAGGCGATCAGCGATCCGATCGCCTGCGAGACGAACAGCTTGACCGCGTCGACGTCCGACGTCAGGTTGGTCAGCAGCTTGGCCGTCGTCACCTGCTGGACATAGGCGAGGCTCTGAGTCGCCAGCGTGGCGACGATCTTCGCCCGCAGATCGCGCGCCACCCGCTCGGCTGCGAACGTCTGCACGATGTTCTGCAGGTAGGTGAAGAGGAAGATGCCTGCTGCCACGGTGATGAACCCGGCCACCAGCGCCGGCGGGATCGGCCGGGCGCCCGCGAAGGCGTCGATCGCGCGCGCGATCAGCCGTGGCACCAGGAGGTTCAGCGCGTTGGCCGCGACCGTCAGCAGCACGATCCCGCCGACGAGGGGCCGGTACGGGGTGAGCAGGCTGGTCAGCTTCGGGGGGCGCGGGGGAGTCACCGGAGCAGCTAGTGTCTCACAGGCGGCTTCCATCTTCAGCAAAATAACTGATATAATATTGCTATAGAAATTACATGCCGTCGCCTGCAATCGATCCAGCGCCGTCCGAAGGGCTTGTCGTCACGAAAGCGGCGCTGCGCGCCGCCGGACTCCTCGGCTTGTCGAACCGGGCGCTCGCCCGGATCGTCGGCCTTTCGGACGCGACGGTATCGCGCATGGGGACGGGCGCCTATACGTTGTCGCCCGGCGACAAAGCGTTCGAGATCGCCGTGCTGTTCGTACGTCTCTACCGGGCGCTCGACGGGCTCGTCGACGGCGACGAGGCGGTGGCGCGAGCCTGGCTGCGCAATCCCAACAGCGCGCTCGGCGATGCGCCGCTGACGCTGATCCAGACCGTCCCCGGCCTGGTGCACACGCTTGCCTACCTGGACGCGCGCCGCGCTCTCGCCTGAGCGCCGCGCGCTCTCGGGCACCTGCTGGCGCCTGGTCGAGGCGCAGCATCACGTGCCGACGATGAAGCTGGTCGACACGCTCGCGGAGCAGCGCGTGCTCGAGTCGATCGTCGAGGAGACGAAGCCGCCCGTGCCGGCCGAGTGCCGCGGCCTGCACTATCTGCTCGCGACCCCTTTTCGGTATGGCGCGCCGTATCCCGGCGGCTCGCGGTTTCGGCGCGCCGGCCTGACCGCCGGCGTGTTCTACGCCTCACAAGCGGTCGACACTGCCGTCGCCGAGATGGTGTTCCACCGGCTGTTGTTCTTCGCGGATTCGCCGGCGACGGCGTGGCCGGCGCGGGCCGGCGAGTTCACGGCGTTCTCGGCGCGCTACCGTTCGGCGGCGGCGCTCGATCTCGGGGCGGCGCCGCTCGACGCCGATCGCGCGAGCTGGACGGACCCCATCGACTACGCACCATGCCAGGCGCTGGCGGACGCGGCCCGCGACGCAGGCGTCGAGCTGCTGCGCTATCCGTCGGCGCGCGACGCCGGCGGCGTCAATCTCGCGCTCCTCAGCTGCCGGGCGTTCGGCGCGCGCGAGCCGCAGGCGCGCGAGACCTGGCGGATTGCCCTCGGCGAGCACGGCGCGCGGGCGCTGCGCGATATGCCGGATCGCGGGATCGAGTTCGGGCGCGAGGCGTTCGCGGCGGATCACCGGATCGCGGCGCTGCGCTGGGAGCGATGAGGGCTGCCGCTTCCCGCGCGCGCGCGGAAGGCCGCCGCTATTCCGGTTCGTCGATCTGGAGCGCGATCGTCCCGATCCCCTCGATCGATCCCTCGAGGCGGTCGCCCGGCTGCACCGGTCCGACGCCGGCCGGCGTGCCGGTGTAGATCAGATCGCCAGCCTCGAGGTGGTAGTACCTCGAGAGGTCGGCGACGACCGCGGCGACGCCGTGGATCTGCATCGACAGGTCGCCCGACTGCTTCGTCTGTCCGTTGACGCGCAGCTCGATGCGGCCGCGGGACGGATGGCCGATCGCCGCCGCCGGCGCGATCTCGCCGAGCACCGCCGACTGCTCGACATTCTTGCCGAGGTCCCAGGGGCGCTGCTTGTCCTTGGCCGCCGCCTGCAGATCGCGCCGCGTCATGTCGAGGCCGCAGGCATAGCCGAAGACGTGGTCGAGCGCCGCCGCCTCGGCGATGCGGAACCCGCCGGTGCCGATGGCGACGACCAGCTCGATCTCGTGATGGTAGTTGCGGGTGCCGGGCGGATAGGGGGCCGCCCCGCCCGAGGCCAGGTAGTGCTGCGAGGCCTTCAGGAAATAGAACGGCGCCTCGCGATCGACCGCCACCCCCATTTCCTTCGCGTGGTCCTCGTAGTTGCGGCCGACACAGAAGATGCGGCGGATCGGGAAGCGCGGGCCGCCGCGCACCGGCGCGGCCGGCGGCGCCGGCGGGGCGAAGAGGTAGTCGCTCACCGGGCCAGTATATCGGGCTGCCCCCGCCAACCATTTCCCGCCGCATCCCGTCATAGTATGCGTCGCTACCTATAGGGAGGCAGAGTGTGTTCAGCCCTGAACTGAAGAAGGGCAGCATCGAGATGCTGGTCCTCTCGCTGGTCGAGTCGCGGCCCCGCCACGGCTACGAGATCGGCAAGTTGATCGAATCGCGCTCGCACGGCCGCCTCAGCTTCGCGCTGCCCACCCTCTACCCGACCCTCCTGCGCCTCGAGAATCGCGGCTGGATCAAAGGACGCTGGGTCGAGAAGGCGGGCGAGCGCGGCCGCTGCTTCTACCGGCTGACCCGCGCCGGCCGCCGCGTCCTGGCCGAGCAGCGCGCCACCTGGCGCACCTACGTCGCCGCCGTCGACGACGTGATGGGCTTCGGCGATGCGTGACTGGCGCGGCTTCGTCAGGGCGCGGCTCCCGCTGCCCGACCTCGCGCCGGAGCGCGAGCTGCGCATCGTCCGCGAAGTCGCGGCGCAGCTCGAAGATCTCTATCGCGATGCCCTCGCCGGCGGCGCCAGCGAGCCGGAAGCCGACGCCCGCGTCGTGGCGCACGTCGGCGACTGGACCCGTCTCGCCGCCGACCTGCAGCAGCTCGACCGCCCCCACCGGCGGCCGGCTGTCGACCGCCTCGTCCGCGATCTCGAAAACCGGCCCGTGCCTGCTCCAGGAGGAAGCCTGATGGTCGCCCACACGTTGCGTGATCTGCGCTACGCCGTCCGCCAGCTCGTTGCCGTGCCGGGGTTCACCGCCGTCGCCGTGCTGACGCTGGCCCTCGGCATCGGCGCCACGACCGCGATCTTCAGCGTCGTCAACGGCGTGCTGTTACGGCCGCTGCCGTACCCGGAGTCGAGTGAACTCGTCCGCGTGCATGAGATCGTGCCGCAGTTCGGCCGCTTCTCGGTCGCGCCGGCGAACTTTCTCGACTGGCGTGCACAGAACGCCGTCTTCGATCGGATCGCTGCCTATTCGACGAGCAGCGCGACGTTCCAGGGGGCGGACGGCCCGCTGCGGATTCCCGGCGCGCTCGTGTCGTGGGACATGTTCCCGGTCCTGCGGGTGGCGCCCGCGATCGGCCGTCCGTTCACCGCCGCCGACGACGCGCCAGGCGCCGGCGCGACCGTCATCGTGAGCCATGCGTTGTGGCTGGATCGTTGTGGCGGGGACCCCGGCATCGTCGGGCGGTCCATCTCGATGAACGGCGCGCCGGTCACCGTGGTCGGCGTCATGCCGGCCGGCTTCTACTATCCGGCACGCGACACGGCATTCTGGCGTCCGCTCAACCTCAATCCAGCCGACGCGACCCGCGGCGGGCACTATCTCGGCGTCGTCGCCCGGCTTCGCGCCGGGGTGACGCTCGATCGGGCGGATCTCGAGATGCGGACGCTGGCGCAACGGCTGGCGGTCGAGTATCCGAAGAACAGCGCCGGCGAGTCGGCCGTCGTCGTCAGTCTGCAGGACCAGGTCGTCGGCGCCATCCGTCCGGCCCTGCTCACGCTCTTTGCCGCGGTCGGGTTCGTCGTGCTGATCGCGTGCGCCAACGTGGCGAACCTGCTGCTCGTGCGCGCGTCGGTGCGCGAGAAGGAGATGGCGATTCGGGCGGCGCTCGGCGCCAGCTCCCGGCGGCTGGTCGGCCAGATGCTCGCCGAGAGCCTCGTCCTCGCGGCGGCCGGCGGCGCGCTGGGGATCGCGTTCGCGCATGCCGCGCTCGGGCCGATCCTGTCGCTTGGCGCCAAGAGCATCCCGCGCGCCGCCGACGTGGCGCTCGATTCCGACGTGCTGGTCTTCGCGGCCGCGGCCTCGATCGTGACGGGGCTGCTGTTCGGTCTGGCACCCGCGTGGCAGGTCTCGCACGGCGGTCTCGTGGGCGTGCTGAAGGAAGGAGGCCGTTCTTCGGGCACCGGCGGGGCCCGCTGGGTGCGGAGCACGCTGCTGGTCGCCGAAGTGGCGCTGTCGATCGTCCTCCTCACCGGCGCGGCGCTGCTGCTGCGCAGCTTCGACCGCCTGACCGGCGTCGATCCCGGCTTCAACCCTGACGGCGTGCTGGCGTTCCAGGTGTCGCTGCCGCAGAAGGCGTACGCGGAGGCCGGGCGGACGACCGGGTTCTACGACGCGCTCACCGGCCGGCTCGAAGCGGAGGGCGACGTGCGCGGCGTCGGCCTCGTGCAGACGCTGCCGCTGCGCGGATCGTACGAGCTGGCGTTCGACATCCGCGGCCGCGCGCCGGCCAGCCCCGGCGCGGGGCCCTCCGCGCACTACCGCGCGGTCAGTCCGCACTACTTGGACGTTCTCGGGGTTCCGCTCGTCAAGGGGCGCGGTTTTGCGGCGTCCGACGGCCCGAAGAACCAGCCCGTCGCCATTGTGGATCGCGCCTTCGCCGACAAGTACTTCCCCAGCCAGAACGCGATCGGGCAGGGGCTCCACATTGGCAACGGCGTGTCCGACTTCTTCACCATCGTCGGGATTGCCGGCAACGTCCGCTCGGACGGGCTCGACGCGACGCCGGTGCCGACGATGTACGTGCCGATCGCGCAGGACACGTTCTCGACGGTGTGGGTCGTCGCGCGCGCCGCTGGCGACCCGGCGTCGCTCGCCGGGAGCGTGCGGCGGACTCTGCACGACATCGACCCGGCGCTGGCGGCGTATTCGATCACGCCACTGCGGGTGATCGTGAACGAGTCGATTGCGCCGCAGCGCTTTGCGATGCTGCTGCTGGCGCTGTTCGCCGGCGTTGCGCTGTTCCTGGCGGCGGTGGGGCTCTACGGCGTGGTCGCCTACTCCGTGAGTCGGCGGACCCGCGAGATTGGCCTGCGCATGGCGATCGGGGCGGACCCGGGCCAGGTCGTCCGGATGATTGTCGGCGGCGGCGTACGACTGGCGCTGCTCGGCGTCGCGATCGGCGTGGCCGGCGCGTTCGTCCTGTCGCGGTTGCTGCGCACGCTGTTGTTCGAGGTCACGCCATCCGACCCGATCAGCTATGCGGCCACGGCCGCGCTGCTGCTGGCGATCGCGACGCTGGCGTGCTACGTGCCGGCGCGGCGGGCGTTGCGCGTCGATCCGCTCGTCGCGCTGCAGTCGGACTGAGCGGAGGCACTCAAGATTTGGACTTATTCCAGGGTTGGATATATCCTGGGTGTCGTGTCCGACAGCGCCGCCGGGCTTCTTCGTCAACGCGGGATCCAGGTCACCGCGCAGCGCCTGGCCGTGCTGCGCGCGGTCTCGGGCCACCCGCACGTCACAGCCGATCGCGTCGCAGGGATCGTCAGGGGGGAGATCGGCGCGATCTCGCTCCAGTCGGTCTATGACGCGCTGACCCTGCTCGCCGCCGAAGGCCTGATCCGTCGCATTCAGCCGGCCGGATCGCCGGCCCGCTTCGAGGATCGCGTCGGCGACAATCACCATCATCTGATCTGCCGCGTCTGCGGCCGCGTCGTCGACGTCGACTGCGCGGTCGGCTCCGCCCCCTGTCTCACCGCGGTGCACGACAAGGGCTACGAGATCGACGAAGCGGAGATCGCCTACTGGGGCCGCTGCCCGGATTGCCGCGGGCGCCGCCGGCCGCGGCCGGCCCCCACCAAGACCACGACAGCAAGGAAAAAATAGAGGTCACGTCAGCATGGATCAGCAATCGCAGTGCCCGTTCTCGGGCAAGACACACGCCGGCCGCGCGAATCAGGACTGGTGGCCCAACCAGCTGGATCTGAAGGTCCTGCAGCAGAATCCGCCGTCACGCGATCCGATGGGAGTGTCGTTCAACTACGCCCAGGAATTCGCGACGCTCGATCTCGGCGCCGTCAAGAAAGACATCGAGCAGGTCATGACCACGTCGCAGGCCTGGTGGCCGGCCGACTTCGGGCACTACGGGCCCTTGCTCATCCGCATGGCCTGGCACAGTGCCGGCACCTATCGCATCCATGACGGCCGCGGCGGCGCGGGATCCGGCATGCTGCGATTCGCGCCGCTCGGCAGCTGGCCCGACAACGCCAATCTCGACAAGGCGCGCCGGCTGCTGTGGCCGGTGAAGCAGAAGTACGGTCGCAAACTCTCGTGGGCGGATCTGATGGTGCTGACCGGCAACGTGGCGCTCGAGTCGATGGGTTTCAAGACCTTCGGCTTTGCCGGCGGCCGCGAGGACAAGTGGGAGCCGGAAGACGTCAATTGGGGATCGGAGGCGACGTGGCTGGGCGACGAGCGCTACAGCGGGGATCGCCAGCTCGCCAATCCGTTCGGCGCCGTGCAGATGGGCCTCATCTACGTCAACCCGGAAGGCCCGAACGGCCATCCCGATCCGAAGGCGGCCGCCCGCGACATCCGCGAGACGTTCCGGCGTATGGCGATGAACGACGAAGAGACGGTGGCGCTGATCGCCGGCGGCCACACGTTCGGCAAAACCCATGGCGCGGGTCCGGCGACGCACGTCGGCCCGGAACCGGAAGGCGGCAATCTCGAAGAGCAGGGCTTCGGCTGGAAGAGCAGCTACGAGACCGGCAACGGTGCGCACGCCATCACCAGCGGCCTCGAGGTCACCTGGACGACCGTGCCGACGCGATGGAGCAATGATTTCTTCAGGCATCTCTTCGAGTACGACTGGGAGTTGTGCGAGAGCCCGGCGGGCGCGAAACAGTGGACACCGAAAGGCACCGCTGGAGCCGGCACCGTTCCCGATGCGCACGATCCGTCGAAACGGCGCGCGCCGGGCATGCTGACGACAGATCTGGCGCTGCGCTTCGATCCCGCCTACGAGAAGATCTCGCGGCGCTTCTACGCCGATCCGCAGGCGTTCGCCGACGCCTTCGCCAGGGCGTGGTTCAAGCTGACGCATCGCGACATGGGTCCGATCTCGCGCTATCTCGGCCCGCTCGTGCCGCAGGAGCCGCAGATCTGGCAGGACCCGGTGCCGCGGGTCGATCATCCCCTGGTCGACGCCGCCGACATCGCCGCGCTGAAGACGACGCTGCTCGGGTCGGGTCTGTCGATCGCGCAGCTGGTGACGACGGCCTGGGCCTCGGCCTCGACGTTCCGCGGCACCGACAAGCGCGGCGGCGCCAACGGGGCCCGCATTCGGCTCGCGCCGCAGAAGGATTGGGAGGTCAACAAGCCGTCCGAGCTGGCCAAGGTGCTGACTGTCCTCGAGGGGATTCAGCGCGCCTTCAACCAGGCGCAGCAGGACGGCACGAGGATCTCGCTCGCCGACCTCATCGTCCTCGGCGGCTGTGCGGCCGTCGAGCAAGCGGCGAAGGACGCCGGATCGAAGGTCGACGTGCCGTTCACGCCGGGACGCACCGATGCGACGCAGGAGCAGACCGACGAGGAGTCGTTCGCCGTGCTCGAGCCCGACGCCGACGGCTTCCGCAACTACGCAGGCGCCGGCCATCGCGTGCCGGCCGAATACCTGCTGCTCGAGCGCGCCTTCCGTCTGACGCTGAGCGCGCCGGAGATGACCGTGCTGGTCGGCGGCCTGCGCGCGCTCAATGCCGCCGACGTGCCAACCCACGGCGCCTTCACCAGCCACCCTGGCACGCTGACCAACGACTTCTTCGTCAATCTCATCGACATGAGGACGGAGTGGAAACCGACGTCGGCGGCGGCGCACGAGTTCGAGGGTCGGTGCCGCACCAAGGGAGACCGCACGTGGATCGCCAGCCGCGTCGATCTCGTCTTCGGCTCGAACTCCGAGCTGCGCGCGCTCGCCGAGGTCTATGCGTGCGACGATGCGAGGGAGAAGTTCGTGCACGACTTCGTCGCTGCGTGGAACAAGGTGATGAACCTCGATCGCTTCGACGTGGCGTCTCCCGCGGCGCGCGCCGGCCGTGGGGCGGCCGCCGTCTAGCGCCTCGTCGCCGTCACTTGTCCGGCACTCGAGAGGGAGCGACCAGCGTCACTCCCTTTCGAGTGGTGGTCAGCGCAAGCTTCTCGTTCGGCTTGACGCCGTCCGGCAGCGTGTAGGTCAGCGCGTACTGGTGCAGCAGCGTGTCCGCGACCTTGGCCAGTACCGGGCCCGGCACGACGCTGCCGCCGACCGGCTGGATGAGGCCGCCGGATCGCTTCGGCCCGTCGCCGAGCACCTGTCCCAGCTCGAGGCCCGAGAGGTAGACGACGTTCAGGCTCGCGCCGCTGTTCTTCAGCGCGTTGAGCGTCGGCTCGGCCTGCACCGATTGCGCCTGCTCGCCGCCCACCGTCACCACCACGATGGCCGGCCGCGCCGCGTTGCGCTTCTGCAGTTCCTGCGCGGCTTCCTCGATCGCACCCGGCATCTGCTCGCCCGTCGTCGCCACCTTGCCGCGCGGACCGATGCCGTTCAGCGCCGCCTTGAGCGCGTTGACGTCTTCGGTGAAGTCCGTCACTTTCGACGGCTGGGGGTTGAACACGCGGATCGCGACCTGGGCGTGCCCGAGCATCGTCTCGAGGAACTGCGCGACCGGTCCCTGGAACGCCCCAGAACCGCCGTCGTCGACCAGCAGCGACACCTGGAGCGGGCCCGTCGCGGGCTGGACGCTGCGAATGGCGCGCTCCTTCCCGTTTTCCTTGACGGCGAGGTCGGCGGCGGCGAGATCCGTCACCGGCTTGCCGCTCCCGTCAACGGCCGAAAAGTACACCGTGCGCACGACTTCCGCCGCTCCCGTGGCGCGCCCGATCGCCGGACTGGCAAGCGCCGCGAACATCACCGCCGACATCAGCAACCGTTTCATCGAGACCTCCGTGTTTTCGACGTTCATCATGGCGCGGCGGCCGTTTCGCCGCGCATAGAATACGTGCCATGCGAGCCACTTTCAAAGCGGTTGGCCTGATCACCGGCGTGACGATCGCGTGCGCGGGGCCTGCCTTCGCGCTCGGGCGTCCTGCCTACGTCACGACCACGCCTGTGCCGGACGCGTTCACTCTCGCGGAGAAGGGGAGCGCCACACCCATCTGGGTCGACGCGGCGGACTGGCCTGGCGTCGTCCGCGCCGCCGGCGATCTGCAGGCCGACGTCGGACGGGTCACAGGCACGACGCCGGCGATCGTGCACGATGCCGCTGCGGCCGGCGGCGGGGTCGTGATCGTCGGGACGCTCGGGCGCAGCCCGCTCATCGACCGCCTGGCGCGCGAGGGTCGCATCGACGTCTCGGACGTTCGCGGCCGCTGGGAATCGTTCGTCCTGCAGACGGTCAGGAACCCGCTGGCCGGCGTGCCGGCCGCGCTGGTCATCGCCGGCAGCGACAAGCGCGGCACGATCTTCGGCGTCTACGACCTCTCCGAGCAGATGGGCGTATCGCCCTGGTACTGGTGGGACGACGTGGCGCCTGAGCACAAAGCTGCACTCTACGTGAAGCCCGGGTCGTACCGCCAGGGAGAGCCGAGCGTCAAGTATCGCGGCATCTTCCTGAACGACGAGAAGCCCAATCTCGATTTCTGGGTTCGTGCGAAGTTCGGCGAGCATCCCACGCCAGGCGGCGGCCCGGGGACGATCGCCAACCTCAACCGTCAGTTCTATGCGCGGCTGTTCGAGCTGCTGCTGCGCCTCAAGGCCAACTACCTGTGGCCGGCGATGTGGAACAACGCCTTCGCCGAGGACGATCCCGACAACGCCCGCCTCGCCGACGAGTACGGCATCGTCATGGGCAGCTCGCATCAGGAACCGATGATGCGCGCACAAAAGGAATGGGACTGGCACCAGCGCGCGCAGTATGGCAACTGGAACTACGCGACGCAGGCTGACGTGCTGAACGACTTCTGGCGCACGGGCGTGCGGGCGCGCAAGGACTTCGAGAATGTCTACACCATCGGGCTGCGCGGCGAGAACGACACGCCGATGGTGCGGACGCTCGAAGAAGGGGTCGCGCTCACCGAGAAGATCGTCGCCGAACAGCGGCGCATCCTCGCCGAGGTGGTCAACCCGGACGTCACGAGGATCCCGCAGCTGTGGGCGCTCTACAAGGAGGTACAGGAATACTACGAGCGCGGCCTGCGCGTGCCCGATGACGTGACGCTGCTTTGGGCCGAGGACAACTGGGGCAACATCCGGCGGCTGCCGACGCCGGCCGAGCGCCTGCGGCCGGGCGGCGCCGGCGTCTACTACCACTTCGACTACCACGGCGGCCCGCGCAGTTATCAGTGGATCGACACCAATCCCATTCCAAAAATCGCCGAGCAGATGCGCCTCGCGAAGCAGTACGGCTCCGACCGCATCTGGATCGTCAACGTCGGTCATTTCAAGGCCTACGCGTTTCCGACGGAGTACTTCCTGAGTCTGGCGTGGGACACGTCGCGGTGGACCGAGGAGAACACCGGCGAGTTCACCCGCCTCTGGGCGGCGCGCGAGTTCGGGGCGGATCAGGCCGGCGAGATCGCCGACATCATGACAGCGTGGACGCGCTTCAACGGGCGGCGCAAGCCCGAGCTGCTCGACGCCGCGACCTACAGCGTCGTGAATTACCGCGAAGCGGACCGTGTCGTCGCCGACTACGACGCCGTGCTCAGGAGGGCAGAAGCCGTCGCGGCCAGGCTGCCGGAGTCCAAGCGCGACGCGTTCTACGAGCTGGTGCTCTTTCCAGTCAAGGCGTCGGCCAATCTCAACGCCATGTACGTCGCCGCCGCGAAGAACGCTCTCTACGCATCGCAGGGGCGCGCCAGCGCCGGAGGCTGGGCGGAGAAGACCCGGGCGCTGTTCAAGGCCGACACGGATCTGATGACGCAGTTCAACAAGGACTTCGCCGGCGGCAAGTGGGATCACTTCATGGATCAGCCGCACATCGGCTACACCACGTGGCGCGATCCACCCGCCAATACGATCGACGCGATCAAGCTGGTAACGCCCGATGTACCGGCCGAGGCCAGGCTCGGCGTGGCGATCGAGGGATCGACGGTCGCGTGGCCCGCGGGCGACGCTCCGCCGGCACGGCTGCCTCGCTTCGACTCATTGAACCGGCAGGTGAGTTTCATCGATGTCTTCAAACGCGGCCGCACGCCGTTTGCGTTCACCGCGAAGGCGAGCGCGCCGTGGATCACGGTGAGCCGCACCTCTGGCCAGCTCGGCGACGACCTGCGGATCGACGTGTCGATCGACTGGGCGCGGGCGCCGGCCGGCGATGCCGAGGGCACGATCACGCTCCGCGGCGCGGATGCGGAGGTCGTCGTCGCGGTGTCGGCCCGCCAGCCCGCGGGAATCACGCGCGAGTCGCTGGAAGGCGCGGCCGAGGGAGCCGGATACGTGTCGATCGAGGCCGCGCACTACACCCACAAGATCGACGCCGGCGATCGACGCTGGTCGCTGGCCGAGAACTATGGCCGCACCCTGTCGGCCATGCGGGCGGCGGCGCCGGTGCCGCCGGCGCGGGCGCCGGCCACCGACAGGACGCCGGAGCTTGGCCTCGAGACGCCTCGCCTGGAGTACCGGATGTACCTCTTCACCCCAGGCTCGGTGACGGCGGCGTTGACGCTCGGGCCTGGCCTGAACTTCGCGCCCGATCGCAGCGTGCGGCTGGCCGTGTCGTTCGACGACGAGCCGCCGCAGGTCGTGACCGCCGTGCCGCAGGGCTACAACGCGCAGAACGGGAATCGCGACTGGGAGGAGACGGTTCGCAACAACGCGCGCCTGGTGTCGACGACTCACACGATCGCCGCGGCGGGCTATCACACGCTGAAGGTCTGGATGATCGATCCTGCGGTCGTTCTCGAGAAGATCGTCGTCAACACCAGCGACGCGCCGCTGCGTCAGAGCTACCTGGGGCCGGAGGAGAGCACGAGAGGGAAGTCGCGACCGTAGGCCGCGCCCACCGCGAGCTCGCCCGCTCCTCCGTGCGCGTCAGGGCGTGGCTGGCCGATGATGCGTGAATCGGGTCAGACGCCGCCAGACGGGCACGCGACTCATGCGCTCGATCGGCTCGCCAGGATCTGTCGTGATGACGTCGGCAGATTCCCCGCGGGTCAGCTGACGCTGATCCCAGAGGGCGTCGCAGCGGAGGCAGACGAACCACCAGCCTCCGGGGGACTCGCCGGCCATCGTGGCAGCGCCCGATCCGCCGCACGCCGGACAGGCCGGCTGATCCGTTGAGCGTCGCGCGGCATCGGTCGCGCGGCGTCCGCCTCCGCACGAGTGACGACGGTCCGACAGGCGGCGTTCGAGACTACTGTTCGTCATCGTTGACCTCCAGGACGCGGCTTCTTCCTCCTTTCGGCCTATCGGCGGTTCGACAGGCGGACGTGAGGCCTGCCGGGCGCAAGGAGGATGGCGCCCCCCGCGTCCGCCTTCAAGTAGGCATGCGCAGTCGGTATCTTCCGGCCCTGGCGTATGATGCGGCACCTAGCCGACATCATGCCCGTGCGTCCCAGTGCTGCCGTCGTCTGCTTCTGGCTGGCGATTGCCGCCATCCTCGTGGCCGACCTGCGTCTCGTGGTGAGGCACGTAGTCACGGCCTGCGGCGGACTCGACAGTGCCGGGTATGTGGGCTCGGCGAAGCTGCTCCTGTCCGGACATCTGACGAAGTACGAGCCGGTGGCGCGGGTGCTGCCGTTTCCCAACGCCACGGCTGCGGTAGCGCCGCTCGGTTTCGTGGCGGGCGCCACGCCGTACGTCATCTCGCCGCGCTTCCCTCCCGGTCTGCCGCTTGTGATGGCGATCGCGCTGGCGCTGGGAGGCGGGGGCCCATTCGTCGTGGCGCCGGCGCTTGCTGTCGCGACGGTGGCGCTCGTGTTTGTGCTGGCTCGCCGCACCGTGGATCCCGTGACGGCGGGGCTTGCCGCGGCGATCACCGCCGTCACGCCGATCTTCGTGGACATGGCGCTTCAGCCGATGAGCGACGTGCCGGCCGCGTTCTGGATCGTGCTGTCGGGAACGTGGCTCTGGCGCGAGCGGCCGCGCGCGGCTATTGGCGCGCTGGCCGCCGGCATGGCGATCCTCACCAGGCCGCCGCTGCTGCTGGCGGCGCTGGCGCTCGGGGCGACGACACGGTGGGAAACGCGGCGTCAGGCCGCGACGTTCGCGGCCATCGTCGCGATGACGACCGTGCTGTTCCTCGCGCTGCAGCGGCATCTCTTCGGAAATGCGCTGTTGAGCGGCTACGGCACGGCCGGGCAGCTGTTCGTGCCGGCGGCGCTCCCCCACAATCTTCGGTTCTACGGCGGCTGGCTGCTGCTCGTCTGCACGCCTGCGATGCCGGCGTTGTTCGGCGTCGGCGCGGTGGCCCAGCCGCGCCTCGCGTGGCGGGCGGGCGCCGTGCTCCTGGCCGTCAGCGCGCCGTATCTGATTTACGCGCCGCCCTTCGAGGACTGGGAAATCCTGCGCTTCCTCCTGCCGGGCCTGCCGTTCGTGTTCATCGTCTGCGCGGGCGGGATCGTCACGATCGGCCGCGCTGTCGGACAGGCTGCCGGCGGGTACGTGGCCGCCACGATCGCGATCGTCCTGCTCGCGGGGGGATCGTACGTGTTCCTCGATCGCCACCGTGTCTTCGACGTGGCGGTCCAGGAGCAGCGCTACCGTCTGGTGGGCGAGTGGTTCCGCGCGCATTCGCCGCCGCGCGCGGTCGCGTTCGCGTCGCTCCACAGCGGCAGCCTCCGGATCTATGCGGACCGACCGACCGTGCGGGCGGAACTGCTGCCAGATGGCCGGCTGGTCGACACAGTCAGCGCTCTCGAGCGCGCCGGCTATGTTCCGTATGTCGCACTCGAACCCGGCGATGAGTACGAGGATTTCGACCGGCGGTTCCACCCGCTCTCGGACCCGGCGCTCGAGGTGACCCCGGAGGGACGCGTCCGCGGCGTCACGTTCCTGCGTCTCGCGAGCAAGACGCGCCAGCCCTGACGCGTTGCGGCGTCCTGGGCTACCATCGGGCGCCATGTCACTGATCCGGCTCGCGGCTCTGGCGCTGTTGGTTGGCGCGTCCTCGCAGGTCGCCGCGCAGAAGCCCGAGGTGCCCGACTGGGCGCTGCCCGGCTCCGACACTCACAAGCAGGTGGCGCCGCCGCCCGAGTTCCACCGCCCGACGACGACCAGCGCGATGCCGATCGGTATTTTCGACGGCCAGTCGGATGTCGGCAGTGCACTCGTGGCCGGTAGCGCCGGCTACGACGCGGCGGCGAAGCGCTACACCATCAGCTCGGCGGGCTACAACGTCTGGTACACGCGCGACGAGTTCCGGTTTCTGTGGAAACGGATGTCGGGCGACCTCTCGCTGGCGGCCGATATCGCCTACCCGGATCCAAACGGCTACGGCGACCGCAAAACCGTGCTCGTCATCCGCCAGGATCTCGACGACGACTCGAAGGAGGCGCTCGCGGCGCTGCACGGCGCGGGGATGATCCAGCTCGGCCTGCGGGCCGAGAAGAATCGGCGTATCACCGACACGGAGTACCGGATCGGCGGCCGCGGCCGGCCCGGAGGTGCCAGCCCCGACAGCCTGGTGACGATCACGGCCCGGCGCATTGGCATCGAGAAGCGAGGCGATGCGTTCGCCTTGTTCGTCAGCCTCGAGGGTGAACCGCTGCACCCGATCGGTCCGTTCGTGACGCTGCATCTCGACGGGCCGTTCTATGTCGGCATCGGGTTCTGCTCGCATCAGCCGGTCACGCTCGACACCGCCGTGCTCTCGAACGTCGTCCTCACCAATGCGGCAGGTGAGCTGCGCTGACGGTTCGAACGGCGGTTCCGCGCTTCAGTCCGGTTCCCGTGCCCCTTGCACATCAGCGCAAGGTTTTCCCCGCGCATCAACGATCGATGAACTGCTGCGCCCACAACTCGAGCGCGATCGTGATCCAGAACCCTTCGGTCGTGGACGGCGCCGACAGGGCGCGGCGCCACCAGCGGCGGACGACGGCGACGTCCACGAGCCCGCGCGCGGCCATGCCGGGCAACAGGCGATCCTCCATCAGCGCCTCGAACGGACGACTGCGGAAGTACTGCGAGAGGGGCAGATTGAAGCCACGCTTGCGGCGGTGGACGAAACCCGCGTCGAAATGGCGCTGCGCGAGCGCTTTGACTACGACCTTCGCGCACGGCGCGCCGCCTGGCAACAGCGGTCCGACCAGGTGCTCCTCCGGCAGGGAACGGGCGAAGTCGACCACGTGGCGGTCGAGAAACGGCACACGGTTCTCCACGCCGTGGGCCATCGTCATCTTGTCCTGGCGCATGAGCACGTCGACCAGATGCGTCTGCATGTCGTACTTCAGACAGTTCGACAGATGGTCGGCATGCCCTTCGCGGAAGAGCGCGCGCCGCTTCTCGATCGCCGGCCGCAGGTCCGCGCCGCGGCGCAGCCGCATCAGGCGGGTTTCGGAATGGAACTGCGACGCACGGATGAAAGCGTCGATCGGGTCGGTCGCGCCTGGCCGGCCGGAGCCTGCGGGCGCGTGCGCGTCGAGCGCGCGAGCGTAGCCGCCGAAGAGTTCGTCGGCCCCTTCCCCGCTGAGCAGCACCGTGGCATGCTCGCGCGCGCGCTGGGCCAGCAGCCAGAGGGCCATCGAGTTCGGATGCCCGATCGGCTGATCGAGGTGCCAGCTCGCGGCATCGAGCGCGCCAATGAAGGCGGCGGCGTCGAACACGAATCGATGGCTGATGGCGCCAGCGGCGGTGGCGGCCGTGACGATCCACGGCTCTTCCGAGAACGGCGTGTGGTCGAAGACTATCGAGAACGCATGTAGATCCGGATCAGGGTGATGCGCGCGCGCCAGGACGGTGACAAGCGACGAGTCGACGCCTCCGGATAACTGACAGCCAACCGTCACGTCGCCCCGCAGCTGCATGCCGACGCTTCGGCCGAGCAGACGGCCGAAACCCTCGATCGCTTCGCTCCGCGACAGGTGCGTTTTCTCTCCGTAGTCGGGGACGCTCCAGTAGCAGGTGTCCGTGCAGCTTTCCGGCGTGATCGTCAGGCGATGGCCTGGCCTGACGAGGCGCACCCCCTCGAGGAGCGACGCCTCGCCGGCAATCGAGCGGAATGCCAGGACTTCATCGACCTGGGCCGGGTCGATCGCCGCGCGAAACGACGGGTGCGCGAGGAACGCCTTCGCTTCCGACGCGAAGAGTACGGTCGAACCCTGCCGCGACCAGTACAGCGGCTTGATGCCGAGGCGATCGCGGACCAGATGGACCGCGCCGCGGCGCGTGTCGGCGATCGCCATGGCGAACATCCCGTCCAGCTGTTCGAGCATCCGCTCCACGCCGTCTCGCTCGTAGAGCGCGAGGACCACTTCGGTGTCCGTGCCGGTGCGGAATCGACAGCCGTCGCGCTCGAGTGCCGAGCGGTGCTCGGGCGCATCGTAGACTTCGCCGTTGAAGAGCAGCGCCGTGGCGCCGTCGCCGCTCATTGTGCTCAGCATGGGCTGATGCCCGCGCGCCGACCGGTCGAGAACGGCCAGTCGCTGAACACCGAGCGCGAGGTCGGGGGCGCCGCCGCGTAGCGACAGGAAGCAGGTGCCTCGGTCGTCGGGGCCGCGATGACGAAGCAGGTCCGTCATCGCGCCAAGCACGCCGGCGTCGACCGGCGCGCCATCCAGGTTGAGGAATCCGACGATGCCGCACATCAGTCAGGCCTGATCAGCATCGCGCCAACGCCGTCGGAGTGACGAAGGACAGCTACGAATTCGGCGCCGAGCGGCATGGTGGACCTGTCGTCGATGTCGCGCGGGATCGGTCTGGGGGTCTGGGGGGCGATCGGGACGTTTCATGGCCTTGCAAGCGCGCCGCTTGCCGGCAAGCAGGTCTCAAGTATCCCCACTTGATACAAGGCCCGCAAGGAGAATCACACTGGCGACGCTCGAGTGCGGACGCGAGAGAGGGTACGCACGCCTTCGATCTCTTCGACGACAGCCGCACGTCGCGCGACATCGTGCGCCTGACACTGCGATTCCTGCGGCAGCACCTGACGGCCGAATTCGATACCACGTGGTGAACGGCTGACGTCCGACCTCTTGCATTCCGGCTCACCCGGCGCCCTGCGATTGCCCGCCGGGCGCGTCGCTGGAGGTCCGTATGCCGCTCCCTTACCGATTTCTCCCGGCCGTTTTCCTGATCACGGCAGTGGCTCCGGCGGTGGCCGACCCCATCACCGTCGTCAGCTCCAGCCGGTTTGTCCAGGCGGCGGCGTCCGCCACCTGCTGCGGCCTGACGAACATCGCCCAGAACAACCTCGATAGCATGGCGCAGACCGCCGTGCCTCCGCTCGAACCCAACCCGAGCGCCGTCGGGTCGGCGACGCAAATGAGCAGGATCATGGAAGCCGAGCGATTCTTCTATGGGCAGGGATCGGTCTCCGGACAGGTCACGGCCCCGGGTGCGTACGGCACGGGCCAGAGCTACTACCGCCTGACGCTGGATCTCAGCCAACCGCAGAACTACGTCTTTATCGGTGTCTTCGAGAGCAGCCGCCTGAACGACGGTGACACCACCTCCTGGCAGGCGTCGATCACCGACGACAACGCTCCGGATACGCCAATTTTTTCTCTCAGGGACAGCGACTCGATTGACCGATACCAGCCAGGCACACTGCAACCGGGCCGGTACGATTTCCTTATCTCGATGGCCGCGATCAGCACGCTGCCGGGAGGCGCCGCCAATGGAGTCGAGGACTTCCGCCTGGAGTTCAGCGACGTCCCACCGGCGCTGACCCCTGAGCCGGCATCGCTGCTGCTGCTCGGGAGCGGCGCGGCCTTCCTGTTTGCGCGGCGCCGCACCGCGGCCACACAATCGGGGGTGAAGCCAGCTTCGTAAAGGGCGGAGCCTGGCGAAGGAGGAGCATGGCCGTTCAACGCTTTGCGCTTTCGGGAAGTCATCGCCAGCCGCCCCCCGACGCGAACATCGTCGGAGCGCCGAGCGCAACAGACACGATCGAAGTGACCGTTGTCCTCCGGCGCCGGGCCGCTCTCGATCTTCGTCAGGAGTCGTCGCCAATCAGCCGTGACGAGTTCGCCGCTCGGTTCGGCGCCGATCCGAAGGACGTCGCCGCCCTCGAAGCATTTGCCGAACAGTACGATCTGACGATCGGTTCGGTTGATCTCGCCCGTCGGGCGGTCGTGCTGTCCGGATCGGTCGCGTCGATGAACGAGGCGTTCGGTACCCAACTGAAGCTCTATCAGGGGCGACACGGCACATATCGAGCGCGCACGGGCGAGCTGTTTCTACCGGCATCCTTGCAGAACATGGTCGTTGCGGTCCTCGGACTCGACAATCGACCGCAGGCCGAGACTCGCTGCAGGCGGCTGTGGAGGGTCACGCCGAGAGCCGCCGGGGATACGTCGTACTCGCCGCCCGCGGTTGCGAAGCTCTATAACTTTCCGACCGACGTGACGGGGGCCGGACAGACCGTCGCGATCATCGAGCTGGGCGGCGGCTATGCGACCGCCGATCTTCAGGCGTACTTCGCCGGCCTCGGTCTGAAGCAGCCGCGCGTGTCCGCGGTGTCGGTCGACGGCGCCAGGAACCGGCCGGTCGGCGATCCCAACAGCGCCGACGGTGAAGTGTTGCTGGACATCGAAGTCGTCGGCGCGATCGCGTCCGGCGCGCAGATCGCCGTGTACTTTGCTCCCAACACCGATCAGGGATTTCTCGATGCCATAACCACCGCCGTGCACGATCGGACCCGCAAGCCCACGATCGTCTCGATCAGCTGGGGTGGCGCCGAATCGACGTGGACATCTCAGTCGCTGCAGGCCTACGACCAGGCGTTTCAGGATGCCGCGGCACTCGGCGTCACCGTGTGCTGCGCGTCGGGTGACGATGGATCCGCCGATGCCGTATCCGATGGCCGCGCCCACGCCGACTTTCCCGCCTCGAGCCCGCACGTCCTCGCGTGCGGGGGAACGCGGCTGGAAAGCTCGGGTGCGACGATTCAGCACGAGGTCGTCTGGAACGGCGGGGCGTCAGGCGGTGCGAGCGGCGGAGGCGTCAGCGAAGTGTTCGCGTTGCCATCGTACCAGCAGAGCGCGCATGTCCCGGCATCCGTGAACGCCCCCCACTTCCAGGGGCGCGGAGTGCCGGATGTGTCGGGCAACGCCGATCCTGCCACCGGCTACGACGTGCGGGTCGACGGGCACAGCGCGGTGTACGGCGGCACCAGCGCCGTCGCGCCGCTGTGGGCCGCGCTCGTGGCGCTGCTGAATCAAAAGCGCGGCAAGCCCCTCGGCTATCTCAATCCTCAGATCTACGGCCAATCCGCGGCGGCGGGATTCCGCGACATCACATCGGGAACGAATGGCGCGTACATCGCCGGGCCGGGCTGGGACGCGTGCACCGGCCTGGGATCGCCCAACGGCGTTCTGCTGGCGACCCTGGGGAGCCCGGCAACCTGACACAGTAACTACCGGTTCAGTCGGGATCAATCTCCCGCACTGCACGACACGCGCGATGTCATCACGAAGCGTGGCCACGTCGTCGCACATGCGCGCGACGTCAAGGCGGTACCAGAGTCCCAGACGACGTCTTCCGCCTGACGAGAATTACAGCTTCATGAATACGACGGTTGAGCTTCGGATTCTTGACGAACAAACGAATGTCGGCCGATACACTGGGTGAACAAATGCCCACGGCAAAGGAAACCCTGGTCGTGGTTGAAGACGATGACGACCTTCGTCGCCTTCTGGAACACGTGCTTGTCTTCGATGGCTATCAGGTCATCACCGCTGCACACGGTGCCGAGGCACTCCAGATCCTGAATCGCGTAACACCCTCTCTCGTGGTCCTGGATCTGGTGCTCCCTTGGACGAACGGCGTCGAAGTGCTCGCGTCGATGCGTTCCACCGAACGATTGCGCAGTGTGCCTGTCGTGGTGATTACCGGTACCGCAACAAGCCTACGTGAGTTGCAGCACCTGATGCCGCTCACCGTCTTGCACAAGCCGCTGAACGCTGAAGCACTCACCCCGGTGATTCAGCAGATGTTGTCAGTCCAGTAGATCTCGTCCTGGCCCCACCCGGCGGCCTCGAACGTGGTGCACCACTCATGCTGCGTGGTGATCTTCGAAACCTGGAGGATTGAGATGGCGAAGGCACCCCTCAGTTTTGTTTTCTACATGGCGGCCCCGATCGAGAAGGTGTGGGACGGATTTGTGTCGAAGGAAGCGAACCGCACGATTTTCATGGGAGCGGAGTTCGACGTGGATCTCAAGCCCGGCGGAGCAATGAGTTGGTCGGGACCGGGGAAAGATGGCAAGCCGACGCGCTATGTAACGGGGAAGATCCTGACGGTCGAGGCACCGCGGCTGCTCGAGTACAAGTTCGGGATGGGCGAGGGCACAGTGATGTCGCGGGTGAAGGTGGAGCTGACTCCGGAGACCGAGGCCGTCAAGGTTGTGGTGACGAACGATGAGTGGGCGGATGACGATCCCGCGTATACGCAGAACGCAGACGGCTGGCCTCGGATTCTTTCCCGATTGAAGACGCTCCTGGAGACGGGGAAGACATTTCGACCGCACTGACGGGCAGTTCGGTCACGCTTGCGGGCGTAGCCCTAGTAGGCATGGTGCGCGTAGCTCACGACAATGCCGCCCGGAACGGGAACCAGCTGAACGTGATATTTGTTCAACTCGTGTCCCGTTACCGTCCTGCCCGAGATGATGCCGACGGTCGATCCAAAGACGACGTCACTCAACCAATGACGGTTGGCCGGCAAACGCGACATCGCCACGTACGACGAGAAGACGTAAGCCGGCACGAAGAGTTTCCAGTTCAGATGGCGCTCGAGGGCCGTGGCAAACGCGAAAGTGTCGGCCGCATGTCCTGACGGAAACGAGCTCTTGCCGCTGCCATCCGGCCGCTCACGGCGGGTGGTGTACTTCAGTGTCTCGACCATCGCCTCCGACACGATCACCGCGCGAATCAGATCCATGCCGGCGTGCGAGACGCGCGGCTTGTCCTTGGCTCGGCCGACGATGTAGACGGTCGTCGCTGCCGCAAACAACGTATAGGACTGCCCGAGCACGGCGCCCGGCTTGAAGAAGTTCTTCACGCCGCTGCTGGCATCGAGAAAATAGGCGTTGACGTTGTCGTCGGCGGGATGAACCGCGAGGGCCAGGCCTCCGCCCGCAGCCGCCCACAGGGCGTTTTCCTTGGACGGCAGGTACTTGAAGTCCTGGCCGAGCTGCTTGAACATCGCATGGATGCCGGTATGCCGTGGGGTCGGCTCCGGAGGGGCCGGCTGCTGATCCGTGAAGACGGGCAGCGCAGCCGCGAGATCGGCGGCCAGGGCAGAACTTGCGTCGGCAGCGGGCGCCAGTTCCTGGGCCCGGGCGACCGATGGCAGCGCGCTAGCCAGGACTGCCATGCCCAGCATCATCACGATCTTCGACACCCGCATACGGCCTCCCCACGCCGACGAGACGGCGGGACTATTTTGCCACCGGCTTCCCGGCCGCATCGAGATCGAAGGAGGCCTGCCTGCCAGTTCGCGGGCCTGCTGATCTCCAGTCGCGCAGGGTAGCGCTGTCGCCCCCAGAGCGCGGTCTTGGGCAGGATATCAGCCGCCAGATGAAGTCTGGATGAACTTCTGCCCGGCGGGAGCGCAGAGTGACACTGGCGGGGCGCTGGACGCCAAGCTATTTCCTGCGATCTATCGACAAGGGCGGCAGTCTGCGATCGATCCGGCCCGGATGCCTGTCGCGCGGTCCCGGCGTCATCTGGCGGTCATGTCCGCTATGCCATAGTCCCCGCATGGTGAAGTCCA
>DASXLB010000064.1 GCA_036496585.1 Vicinamibacterales bacterium | reverse complement strand
GCCGTTCGACGCGGGCGATCTGCTGGGCCGAGTCATCGCGGTCGGCCGTCGCAGCCTGTTTCGCGCACCGGCCGGCCGCACGCGGCTGGCGCGCGTCCGCGGGCTCGTCACCAGCGAATGGACGGCCCTGCGAGTGCGCCTGCACGCGAGGCTCTCGCGTCGAACGGGCAGCGGACTCGGCATCTCCCGGGCGGCGTAGTCCCGCACGTCGGGGCATCGGTGACAGTCTCTCTCCAGCATCGATCCCGCCCTGGCGCGATGTACGCGGCGCTGTTTGCGGCGGCGTTCGTGCCCCGCGCCCTGTATCTCCTGTATGCGCGGCCCGCGCCGGAGAATTACCAGTGGGCGCTCGCCAGCAGTCTGCTCACGAACGGATCGCTGAGCCTCGACGGAGTGACGACCACGGCCTACGAGCCGCTCTACCCGCTGTTCCTGGCTGGCGCGCGCTTGTTGGTCGGCAACCATGCAGGGCTCGTGCGGGTGATTCAATGCGGAGTCGCCGCCGTCGGCGCCGTCCTGCTCTATCGGCTGACCGCGGCGCTCACCGGCCGGTGGCGCGCCGGCGTCATCGCCGCGTCGCTGTACGCCGCCTATCCGCTGCTGATTCGCTATGCCGTCGATCTGAGCGACACGACGCTTACGGCGGCGCTGCTCGTCGGGTTCGCCGGCGCGTTCCTGACGGCCGATACGGCTCGACGCAGCGCGGGAGCCGGCGCCTGGCTCGGCTTCGTGATGCTGACGCGGGCGATGGCGCTGCCGCTCGTCTTCCTGGGCACTGCCCTTCTGTGGCGCGATCGCGGCTGGCGCGCCGCCGCGGCGTTTGCCGCGACCGCCGTCCTCGTCGTCGCACCCTATATGGTCCGCAACCATGCCCTGAACGGCGCGCTGCTGCCGACTCGCAGCGGCCTGAATCTGTTCATCTCCAACTGCGATCAGACGGCGGGGATCGTGCCGGAGTACGGGCCCGACATCCTGGAAGACTATGCCGCGTCGGTGCTGGATCGTCGCGGTGGCATCGCCGGCCCGGCGTCACCCGCGCGTGAACGCGCAGAAGACGCGGCGTACACCCGCCTGGCGTTCGCCCACGTGGCGGCCAATCCACTGGGAACGCTCGCGCTGAAGCTGCGCAACATCTGGTACTTCTTCTCGCCGATGCTGACGCCGTCGCGCGATCCCAGGGCGGCGGCCGTCTTTCACCTGGACGCGAAAGGCCAGTTCACGGTCGCGAACAGCCGGCCCCGCCCGGCCGTCGATCGCGTCGCCTATACCCTCTCGTACGTGCCGGTGGCCGCGTTCGCACTGGTCGGCGTCTGGATCCGGCGCCGCGAGTTCCGCGGCGACGCCATACTGTGGGCCGTGGTCGCCACGTTTGCCGTGGTGCACGCCGTCTATTTCCCGACAACACGTTATCGCGCACCGATCGAGTTCGTGCTGTTCGTGTACGCCGCGGTAGCGATCGACCGGCGCTGTTTTGGGAATCACCCGCTGAGCGACACCGTCAGACGGGCCACCTGAGCGAGCCGCCGACTGTCACTACTGGGATGCGCGGGTTGGCGCAAGAACGTCTGTATCGGATGAAGCTCCGACTCCGCCGACCGCCGCCAGGGAACCCTCGCGTTCGAAAGGATGCCTGCCTCTACTCGCGGCCCAGGCGGACGCGAATTCCCGTCAGCGGCTTGTCGTCCGCGTCGATGAACCGCGCGCAAAAATCCGTCGCGCCGCCGGCGTTGATCACCGCGGCGCGTATGGTATTCAGACCTTGGGTCAGCGTCACCTTCTTCGAAACGCCATCGTCGATGACCGTCTGGCGATCGCCGTAGATGCCGATGACCTCTTCGCCATTGAGCCACCAGATCGACGCGGCGTTGGAGCCTATCGCCAGGCGAACGTCGCGCATCTCGTGCGGAACGTCGATCCGTGTCACCGCCCAGAACAGGACGTTCGAGGTCGGTTTGTTGAGCGCATAGGCGAAGTGGTAGAGGTTCACGTTGTAGTTCGTCGTGTCTACCGCATGCCACGCGAGTCGTTCCTCAGCCACCGTGACGGTTTCCCCGCCGTGTGGAACGACGCTGAGCTGGTCCGGGAAGTACTGTTTGTCGACGGCCGCGCGCACTGCGCTGTCGGTGAGTTGTCCCGACACCTTGATGGGCTCGAGCAGGACCCACCGCTGCAGAAACCCGGCGGCATCGACCGGCTTGACTGTCGTCGACGGCGTGGTCAACGTCGGCGCCGGAGCTCGCTTGGCGTCCGGCGGCTGCTGCCCTGCGACATGCACCGCTCCAAGGGCAATCGCCAGTGCGCCGAGCGCAGGCACCCACGCGCGCGAACAGTTGATCATGGTGTCTTGAGCAGCCATCGCTGGCGATCGCTCCCCGCGTTGAATTTTTCGAGCGTTGGCATGCTGCTGCCCACCGCCGCGAGCGCCAGCGGCTCTTTCGCGTTCGGCACAGCTTTCGGCATCAGCCGATAGGTACCGTCGGTCAGCTGATCGATGCGCCAGAGTTGATCGGGTCCGCCACCAAACGCGGGGACGACGGTGAGCTCCGCATCCGCGGTGGCTGAGAGCGCACGCTCAGTACCTGCGATGGTGATCTTGAAATAGGGCGACCCCGGATAACCACCGGCATTGTCGACCGCCGTGATGGACCATTTCTGCTGCGCCTGCAGCATGTACGGCCCCATTCGGGCGTTGACGGGGCCGGCTGGCCAAGCGGTGCCAACCTGCGCCGCGTCCTGGTTCGGAACGGGGGGAGGAGGTGCTGGCGGCGGCGCATCCGCGGATCCGGGCGGTGGCGCGCCGCGTCCGGCCGGTGGCCCGCCGCGGCCGGCTCCGCCACGCCCACGAGCGCCGCCGACGGGCACACCCTGGACCGCCATCTCCAGCGCCGTTCCCGTGCGCGCCGACTCGATCTCATAGGTGCCGCTCGTGACGTTGTCGCCGGCAACCGGCCACCCGTCGCGCCACAGCAACGGGCGAATGTCGAGCACGCTGATACCACCGCGATCGAGATCCGATTCGTAATGGCAGGAGAACTTCTGCACACCATCGCCGAGATCCAGCAGCCCGAAATGCCCGACACCGATGTGACGGCCGCTCGATCCCGCGAACAGCTTGCCGCCGCCCTGCAGCATGTCGATGCCCATGTTGTCGAGGAACGGGCCGGTCACTTTTCTGGCCCGGCCCATGCGGATGTTGTAGCTGGAGTTGCCGCCGGCGCAGCATGATCCGTGCGTTACGAGCAGGTAGTACCAGCCCTCGCGGAAGATCATCACCGACGCTTCGGAGTTGATGGCGATGTTCACCGGCTTGGCTTCGGGACGCAGGCGCTTGCCGGTTTTCGGATCCAGCTCGACGAGCCGGATGTAGCCGAAGTACGAGCCGTAGGTGAGCCACATCGTGCCGTTCGTCGGATCCCGCATCACACCGGGATCGATCGCGTTGCTGTCCTCGATGCCGTCCGACCAGACGACGGGACCGCCGTCCTCCCATTTGTAGTCCGGCGATGCGGGATCGAGCGTGCGCCCCACGAGCAGCCCCACAGCCGCCTTGGGCTGGGTTCCGGGCGCGGCGTAATAGAGAAAGTACTTGTCACCGGCGCGAATGATGTCTGGCGCCCACGAGTTGTTGCCGCCGCGCGCGATGACGTCTGGCCCAGGCTTGCCGCCAGGAACGGACGGCATCACCGAGCCGGCTCGATGCCACGTCCAGCCGTCATCCGACTGGAATGCGGGCAGTCCGTTGCCCGTCGCGTAGACGTAGAACTTGCCGCCCGCCTCGATGACCGTCGACGGATCATGCATGGCGGGCTGACCGTCCAGCGCGAGCGCGGGTGCGATCGCGAGCAGCATCGCGGCGGTCGCGAGACCGAATCGCGTCACCGCTTGACCGCCTCGAACGACAGCGTCCGGCTGAAGAACGGCATCACATGCTCCTGGAAGCGGGCCGCGACGTCGCTGGTGTGCGTCCCTGGATAGATCTCGAAGCTGTTCGCGATCCCGTACTGATCGAACACATCGTGCAGTCTGCCGGCGTCGACGCGCAATCCGTCCTGGTCGCCGACGTCCATCGCGATGGCGCGATAGCGCTTCAACTCGAGGACGTACTGGTCGACGAACGCCAACGGCGCGTTGGCGGCCCATTTCGCCAGGACCGCAGGCGCCTGCTCGCCAATCGGCAAATCGAGGTACAGCGGCGGGTTCTTCGGGTTCGGCGACCAGGCGGCGGCCGAAGCCAGTTGCGCCCGGAGCCCGAACGGCAGCTTCGCCGAATCGGCTGGGGTCTTGACTGCGGCCAGCGCCTCGTCGTTGGCGGCGGCGTTCGGCGCCGGAGCGCCGCGGCCCCCGCCGCTGGCGCGCGCCGACAGGCAGCACGGGCTCATGATGTAGAGGCTGCCGAATACGTCCGCGTGTTTCATGCCGATCCGTGTGGCGCCGTAGCCGCCCATCGAGTGCCCGACGAGGCCGCGGCTCTCGCGCGTCGCCATGGTTCGATAGTGTGCATCCATGTACGCAACCACGTCGCGCGCGACGTAGTTCTCGAAATCGCCGGTCGTCACCGAACTCGAATACATCGAGCCGTTGTGCACCGTTTTCGAGTCGGGCAGCACGACGATTACCTCGTGCGCCCCTTTCGCGAACGCCCCTTCGATCGTCTGCGGCACATGGATTTCCTGGCTCCACTGCTCCGCTCCGATCGAGTAGCCGTGCAGCGCATAGACCACCGGGTACCGCCGCGTGCGGTCCTGGTTGTAGCTCGGGGGCAGGAAGACGATCGCGTCGCGATCGACGGCATCTCCTTCGAGATTCCCTTCGAGCGCCTTTCCATGGATTTTGATGCGCTCGACAATAGCCGGGCGCGCGCCCGGCACGGGATCTGGCACGTTCGTCTTGACCTGGGCGGCAACCGTAAGGAAGCCGCCCGTGGCCGCGACGGCCATCGCCAGCGCGGCGACGCCTCGATGTGAAGTTCTGGCGTCCGTCATGTCCTGTGTCCTTTGCTGCGGTTACCTGCCCGCAATCTCCACGACCGCGACCGTATACGGCTCGAGATCGAGCGCCAGGTCGGGACGATACTCGATGCTGCGCTCGACGGGCCGTATCCGGTCGGGCTGCTCCAGCGATGCTGCGTCGCGCAGGCCGGCGGTGATTGTGTAGACCTTGACCGTCGCGTTTACCGGGACCCGCGAGCCTTGCAAATGCACGAGCAGCGTGTTGGCGCTGCCGCTGTAGTTCACCGCCTTGACGACGATGCGCCGGCCGTCGGCCGACAAGGTGGCGATGGCATCCACTGTTCCTGGTTGCCACGCCTCTGGCTTCATCTGCGAGATATCGGCGAAGAAGGTCGCACGCTCGGGGATGTCTCGGAACGTGCCTGACGTTGACGCGAGGAACGTCTCGGCGAAATGCTCACGGAACAGCTTTTCGACCACGTATCCGGCGCCCGGAAACCATGACACGTGGTCGTGATAGATGAACGCCGTCCAGGTCGGATCATCCGTCGTGTTCCGCATCAACAGCGCCGGAGTCGTCATCGCCAGTTCCGGCGTCAGGGACTCGTACATGATGAGGCTGCCGGCGGCGTGCAGGCCGGCGCGCCAGTCGTACGTCCGGCTCAGATTCCATTCGAGGACCGCGAGCTTGACCCCGGGATGCGCTGACGCGCGCACGTAGTCCCGCAGCTTGACGAGGTAGTCCCGTATGCGCCGTACGCCGGATTCGAAAAGGTCACTTTCGTACTCGTAGTTGTGGACGCCGAGGACGTCGAAATTGCCACCGGCAAGATCGATGACTTTTTCACTCCACGCCATGTCGTTCGAGCGCTTCTGACCGCAGGCGATGATCACCGCGTCGGGTGCGACCTGCCGCAACCGGCCGCCGTAGAGATTGACGATGGCCGCGTAGCGCTCGGGCGACAAGCCGCTGTTCATCGGCTCGTTGTCGATCTGGAAGTAGCGGACGTGGTACGGATCGGGATGTCCATTGCGCGCGCGCGTCTGTCCCCATGTGGTCGTCGGCGGGTCGTTGACGTAGTGCACCCAGTTCATCGCGTACTCGACCGACGCCGGGCTTTCGTCGGGCGCCGGCAGCACGATCAACGGGTCGGTCCCGAGCTGGCGGGTCAGCTCCAGGTACTCGTCGGTGCCAAAGCCGTAGTAGTCCGAGTAACCGCCCCATATTTCGTTCGGGTGATAGACGCGCGAAGCCAGTGGCCCGATGCCGTCCTGCCACTTGTAGGTCGAGGCGAACGACCCGCCGGGCCAGCGGATGAATGCGGGCGCCAGCCCACGGAGCGCCTCGAGCAAGTCGGGGCGCAGCATGCCGCTCTTGCGCACGTCGGCGCGCATCAGCGACACGAAATCGACGAGCGCCACGCCGCGCCCGGACGTAGCAATCTCGACGGTCGCGTCGCGGTCGGTGCGCGAGCTCGCGAAGGAAAACGGGACCTCCTGCCACACCGATCCGCGCGCCGGCAGGGGAAGATCCGCCAGCACGCTGGCGTCTGCCGCGAGCATGCGCAATGACAGGCGCGGCGCGCCGGACTCAATCCTGATCCAGACGGACCCGTCATACCGCCGACCGGACTCCAGGAACACTCGCTGTTGCCGGACTCCCGAGGGCCGCGGCCCGCCGGTGAGTCGCACGCTCTTCGTCCCGTGCTCGAACGGCGCGTTGACGACGCGCACGGCGTCCGGGCCGCCAAAGGCCGTCCAGTACGTCTCGAAATCGCGCCCTTCGAACCCGGCACCCTGGATCTGCTCGGCGAAAAGACCATCCTCGACGGAGTGGTTGATGTGCTCGAGGAACTGGCCATAGATCTTCGGATCGATCGCGCCGATCCGGCGATCGGTGTCGATCTGGAGGATGGCGACTCCCACGGTTGGTCGTGGAGACTGCGGAGACGCCGGGAGCAGCGCAAGCAGCGCGGCGGTGATGGCCACCTTCATTCCGGGCGGCCTCCTGCCTGCGCCGGCGTGCGCAAGTCATCGCCGACCATCGCCAGCGTGGCACCGGCCGTCGTCTCGAACGTGCGGAGCGTCGTGCCGCGACGTACGCGCAGGGGTTGTCCAAGCAGCGAACGGACCGTCGCGCGTTCGAGCGCCCCGTGCTTCCAGGCCAGGCCGATCTCGAAGCCGCCTGGCGCTCTCAACCCGATGACCTGACCGTCCGGCCACGCCGCGGGGAGTGCCGGCAACAGGCGGATCTCCCCCTTGTCGCTCTGCAGCAGCATTTCGGCGATCGCCGACGTGCCACCGAAGTTGCCGTCGATCTGAAAGGGCGGGTGCGCGTCGAACATGTTGGGGTAGGTGCGCTCGGGTCCGAGCAGGAACTTGAGAATGTCGTAGGCGTGATCGCCGTCGGCGAGCCTGGCCCAGAGGTTGATGCGCCATGCGGTCGCCCAGCCGGTCGCCTGATCGCCGCGAATCTCGAGCGATCGTTTGACGGCGGCGGCGAGCTCGGGCGTGCGCCTCAAGTCGATGTCATGGCCGGGAAACAGGCCGAACAGGTGCGAGACGTGCCGGTGGTGGATCTCGGGTGCTTGCATGTCCCAGTCGTCGAGCCATTCCTGCAGCTGGCCGGCGCTCCCGACCTGCAGCGGCGCCAGCCTCCCGCGAGTCGTGCTCCACCTCTCCTGCAAATCGCCATCGGTCCCGAGGGCGCGGGCGGCTTCGATCGCGTTCCCGAACAGCTCGCGCAGGATCTCCCCGTCCATCGTCGGGCCCATCGTCAGCGATGTGCCGAACGGGTGTGGATTCTCGGGCGACAGCGAAGGCGAGGTCACGAGCCAGTGGTGCACCGGCTCCTCGACGAGCGTGTCGACGAAGAACTGCGCCGCACCCTTGATCAGCGGATAGATACGCCGCAAATACGCGGGGTCGCCCGTGTAGGCGTAGCGCTCCCAGAGCGGCAGCGTCAGCCACGCGCCGCCGGTTGGCCACATTCCGTACTGCGGCCCGTCGATTGGTCCGGTGGCGCGCCATAGGTCCGTGTTGTGGTGCGCCACCCACCCGCCGGCGCCGTACATCTCGTGCGCGGTGCGCGCGCCGGTCACCGACAGATCCGACACCATCGCCGTCAGCGGATCAAGCGTCTCGGCCAGGTTCGTCGAGAGCGCCGGCCAGTAGTTCATCTCGGTGTTGATGTTGATGGTGTACTTGCTGCCCCACGGGGGCGACATGCTCTCGTTCCAGAGGCCCTGCAGGTTGGCGGGCTGCGAACCAGGCCGGGAACTGGCAATCAGCAAATAGCGGCCGTACTGGAAATAAAGCGCGGCAAGACCGGGATCGTTCCCGTCACCGAACGTGGCGACGCGCTCGTCGGTTGGCTGCCGCTTCGAGGCGCCAAGATTGAGTGTGACGCGATTGAATAGTTGCTGGTAATCCTGAACGTGCGCGGCGCGCAGCGTGTCGATGCTCTTGTGCGAGGCTGGATCGAGCGCAGCCGCCACACGCGTCGCGGGATCGGCGGTCACGTCTTCATAGGTTCGGTAACTGGTTGCCGCCGCGATCAGCAGAGTGACCGCGTCGGCGTCCCGCACCATCAGCGCATCACCGGTGGCGCGGCGGGTTCCCCCGGTCGGGAGGACACGGACCCGCGCTTCAAAACGCAGGGCGCCGGTCATGGGGCGACCGTCGGCGGTGGCGGCGGAACCATCGCCGTTGACGCCGCGCATGACGAGATCGCCGTCAGCGGTCACCTCCACCGCAGCGCGCTGTGGAGTCTGCAGGCGCGCCTCGAAGGAAATCTGCCTCGGACGGCTGGCCGTCAGCCGCACGACGATGACCTGGTCGGGCGCGCTGGCGAACACTTCCCGCGAGAATGTCACGCCGCCACTGGTATAGGACACGTGGGCGGTTGCCGTCGCGAGGTCGAGATCGCGCCCGTAGTTTTCCGCCGAGTCGACCTGTGGAAATGTCAGCGCGAGGTCGCCGAGCGTCTCGTACGGCATCTGCGCGAGCGGCTTCGACATCACCTTCTCGCCGACGAGCTTCGCCGCCTCTGGATACTTGCGATCGGCGAGCAACCGCCTCACTTCAGGAAGCGTGTCTTGTGCCTCCGGATTCACGGGGTCGTACGGCCGCCCCGCCCAGAGGGTGTCTTCGTTCAGTTGCAGCCGCTCGTGCACGACGCCGCCGAACACCATCGCGCCAAGACGACCATTTCCCACCGGAAGGGCCCGGACCCACTCGGCGGTGCCGGCCTGACGAGCCTGCCGCGGGGCATCCAGCGGCAGCAGCGGATGATCGGAGGCGGGTGCGCGATACCACAGGCTGAACGTCGACGCGGGCGGCGGCGCGTCGCCGGACAGCCGCGGTGACGAAGGCGATTGCACGGCGGCGACGACGGCACCCGCAGCGAAGGCACCGACGAGACACGCGCCGGCGAGGTGTCGACCCGTTCTCACTTGACGTTTCTGAGTGCGTCGACGACGGCAGCGAACGCCGGCTTGGGCTGACGCTGGCGATCCCACAACAGCGGATAGTTCATGCGGCCGCGGTTCAGCCAGGAATCGGCGTCACTCAGCCCCCAGAAGGTGACGCGCGTCACGGCGTCGCGGTGTTTCAGAAACACCCCGAACACATCGGCGTAGCGTTTCGCGAGCTGCTGTTGTACCGCGTCGGGCAAGCCGTTGGCGTAAGGGTTGGCCTCGGCCGGGTCGGCGCCGCGCGGCGTGTTCGGCAGCAGGTTGATGTCGAGCTCGCTGTACATCACCTTCAGGCCGGTCGCGTGCAGTTCCACGAGCGCCGTGTCAATCTCGTCGATGGTCGGCGTGTCGAGGCGCCAGTGCGCCTGGTTGCCGATGCCGTCGATGCGCAGCTTGCGGGCCTGGAGATCCCGCACCAGCTTGATCACGCCGACGCGCTTGGCTGGCTTCTCGAGGTTGAAATCGTTGTAATACAACTCGGCGTCCGGATCCGCCTCGTGCGCGAACTCGAATGCCTTGGCCACGTAGTCGTCGCCAATGCCGATCTGCCACGGCGACTTGCGCAGGGTCCCATCCTCGTCGATCGCCTCGTTGACGACATCCCAGCCGTGAATCTTGCCTTTGTAGCGTCCGACGACCGTGCGGATGTGATCGCGCATGCGCGCGAGCAACGTGTCGCGATCGGCGGGCTTGCCATCCGCGCCCTGGAAGACCCAGGCGCCCGTCTGTGAATGCCAGACGAGATTGTGCCCGACCACCTGCATGTGGCGGTCGAGGCCGAACTGCACGTAGCGATCCGCCGCGTCGAACGTGTAGCGGTCAGCGGCTGGCTGCGTCGGCTGGAACTTCAGCACGTTCTCCGGACTGATCTGATTGAACTGCTTCGTGATGATGTCGAGCGCGGCGGCGTCCGTCCCGTCGAACTGCCGCTCGTTGATGGCGACGCCGATCACCATGCCCTTCGGCATCAGATCCTTCAGCGCCGCGTCCTGGGGTGCCGCTGGCGCGAGCGCGGCAAGAGCGGCGGCGACCAGGATCGTTCTCGACGACAGGTAAGGCGTCATAGCGCGAGCATTGTATGACGGAATAATGATGTACGCGCTTACACGTGTGATGGAAGGCGGCTACTTCCGCGAGCTGGGCGCCGGCCCCGTGGATTCCCGGAGCACCAGCTCGGGATCGATGACGAACTCGTGCGGCAGGGGTGCCTGGTCGCGGTTCATCAGGAAATCACAGACGGTCTGGCCGATGGTGTCACGTGGAATGTGCACGGTGGTGAGCGCCGGCTGGCAGAACTGCGCGAGCGTGATGTTGTCGAACCCCGTCACCGAGACATCCTCGGGCACGCGGCGGCCCATGGTCCGCAGCTCGCGTAACGCGCCAACCGCCATCAGGTCGTTGACGCAGACGACGGCCGTCACCCGCGGATGGGCATCGAGCAGCGCCCGCGCCGCACGACGTCCGCCTTCGAGCGTGTCCACGTCGGCCGCGGTGGCGACCTGCACCCCCCGGTGGCGGCCAGCCGCTGCCAGTACCGACTTCAACCGCTCGTTGACCGGGCCGAGGGTCGCGTGGTGCGCCAGAAACCCGAGGCGCCGATGACCGAGGCTGTGGAGGTAGGCGGTCAGCTTCGACATGGCGCTCGCGTAGTCGACGCGGATGTTGGTGATGTTCGGCCGCGGCGTGCCGACGTCGTAGAACACGACGGGAATCCGCTGGGCGCTGAGTTCCGCGATCAGCTTCGAGTCCATCTCGGACACGATCGCGGCCAGCCCTGCGACCCGGCGCCCGATCATCAGCCGGATGCTGGTGACCAGGCGCTCCGACGTGTAGTCGGTGTGGGCCATGATGACTTCGTAGCCGGCGTCGTGGGCCCGGGATTCGACCGCGCGGTAGACGTCGAGAAAGAACGGATTGTCGATGTTGGAGACGATGACCCCGATGCTGCGGCTCTTGCCGCCGGCGAGACTCCGCGCATGAAGGTTGGGACTGTACTTGAAGGCCTCGATGGCCTTCATCACGCGTGCGCGCGTCGAGCTCCTGACGGCCCCGGTGTTGTTCAACACGCGGGAAACGGTTGCCGTCGACACCCGGGCCCGGCGGGCGACGCGCTCCAGGCTCATGAAAAATCATCATCTCACGTGCGTCGTCGTGTCGCGCTTGATACCGTCCCCGGCTTCGGATACGCTCACCGCCGCCAGCATGTAAGCGTTTACAGACGGCCGCCATGGTGCGGCCAGGCCCGGTCAGCGAGGAGAAGCCATGAAGTCCGTCATCGTCGTTGTGGCGTTGTGCGCCGTCTCGGCTGCCCAGGTGAGCTGGGCGCAGACGCCGCCGGAATGCAAGCCGTCGTCGTTGAACATCGCCGAGGCGAAGTACCCGTGTGTCTATCCGGACAAGCGCGCGACCTTCCGCGTCATCGCACCGAATGCCGAGAGAGTCCGTATCCGCGTCGGCTCGGGATTCGACATGCAGAAGGGGCCCGACGGCATCTGGGACGTGACGACCACGCCGCTGGTCGAGGGCTTTCACTACTACACCGTGCAGATCGACGGCGCGGTGGTCGCGGACCCGTCGACGATGACGTTCTTCGGCTCGGGCTGGTGGAACAGCGGCATCGAGATCCCCGCGTCCGACGCCGACTTCTACGCCGCCCAGGACGTGCCGCACGGCCGCGTGGCGCAGCAGCACTACTACTCGACGGTCACCCACCAGTGGCGGCGCGCCTACGTCTACACGCCGCCCGACTACGACAGCAAGGCCCGCAACAGCTATCCGGTGCTGTACCTGCTGCACGGCTGGGGCGAGGATGAAACCGGCTGGTACCGGCAGGGACACGTCGATCTGATCATGGACAACCTCATCGCGGCGGGACACGCGAAGCCGATGATCGTCGTGATGGACAACCTGAACGCGGTGAAACCCGGAGAGAGCGCGGCGATCTTCGGCGCGCGTGGTCAGGTGCCGCCGCCCTCCGATGCTCCGCCGCCACCGCCGCCCGCGCGCGGCACCCCTCCGCCGCCGGCGCCTGGCGGTCGCGGGGCTGGCCCCGGCGCCGCCGGCCGCGGCCCGGGCGGGCCGCTCGGCCGGCCCACCTACACCGAGATGATGTTCACCGATCTGGTGCCGATGATCGAGCGCACCTATCGCGTCCGTCCCGGCAAGGAGAATCGCGCCATGGCCGGGCTCTCGATGGGCGGCGCGCAGACCTTCGCGACGACGTTGACGAACCTGGACAAGTTTGCCTACATCGGCGGCTTCAGCGGCAATTGCGGCGGGTTCGGGCGCGGCAACGATGCACCGGACATGAAGACCATCTGCGGCGGCACATTCGCCGATCCGGCCGCCTTCAACAGCAAGATCAAGGTGCTGTTCCTCAGCGTCGGCTCGGTGGAAGGCCCCGGCACCAAGGCGTTCAGCGACGCGCTGACCACAGCTGGCCTCCACAACGTCTACTTCGAATCGCCTGGCACGGCGCACGAGTGGCTGAGCTGGCGGCGAGCCCTCAACGACTTCGCCCCGCGCTTGTTCAAGTGAGAAGGGACCGCCGCGAGTTTCTCGGCGGCCTCGGCAAGACCGGTGCGCTGCTCGCGGCCGCACCCTGGCTGCGTGCGATCGGCTACGCGCAAATCGCGCGCGGCCCGGTCCGCGTCGCCATACGCCGATCGCGCGATCGCGCCGATTTGGATCGGCGTCTGCTGGGCTCGTTCCTGGAGCATCTGGGTCGGGCAATCTACACCGGTATCTACGAGCCCGGGTCGCGGCTCTCGGATGCGAAGGGCTTTCGCACCGACGTCGCGCGCGAAATCAAGGAGCTCGGAGTCCCGATCGTTCGCTATCCCGGCGGCAACTTCATCTCGGGATACAACTGGCTCGACGGCGTCGGACCGAGGGCGCAGCGTCCGAGCGTGCTCGACCGCGCCTGGAACTCGACGGAGACCAACCAGTTCGGCACCAACGATTTCATCGAGTGGTGCCGGCTGACCGGGACCGAGCCCCTGCTCGGGCTTAACTTCGGCACCGGGTCGGCCGAGATGGCCGTGGCTTACGTCGAGTACTGCAATCTCGAGCGCGGCACGAAATGGAGCGACCTGCGACGTGCGCATGGCTACGAGCAGCCGCATAACGTGCACTACTGGTGTCTCGGCAACGAAATGGACGGCCCGTGGCAGATCGGCCAGCTGCAGTCGCGCGAGTACGGACGGAAGGCGCGTGACGTCGCGAAGCAGATGCGGGTCGTCTCTCCCGACCTGCGACTGATCGCCTGCGGATCGAGCGGGACCGCGATGCCGACGTACCTGACCTGGGATCGCGAGGTGCTGGAGGAATGCTACGACCAGGTCGACGGCATTTCCTTGCACGCCTATTACGGCAACACGCCGGCGACGAGCGGGAACAGCTCGGCGCGATACCTGGCCATGAATCTCGACATGGATCGGCACATTCACGAAATCGCCGCCGTCTGCGACTACGTCCAGGGGCTGCAGAAATCGAGCAAGCGCCTCTGGCTGTCGTTCGACGAGTGGAACGTTTGGTATCGCGCGCGCGATCGGCAGGCGACCGACGGCCGCCGCGCCATCGCCCCGCACCTGCTCGAAGAGGTCTACAACCTCGAGGACGCGCTGCTCGTCGGCGGCTTCCTGAACACGCTGCTGCGCAACTCGGATAGGGTGCACGTCGCCTGTCTCGCACAGCTCGTCAATGTCATCGCACCGCTCGTGGCGCACGAGAACGGCGTGCTGCGCCAGAGCACGTACTATCCCTACGCGTGGGCGCTTCGCTACGCGCGCGGCCAGGTATTCGATCTGCGTGTTGAGTCGGAGACCTATCCGATCAAAGCGGCCGGGCTGCAGTCCGACTTCGCGCGCAACGCCGACGTTCCGTTCGTCGACGTCGTGGCGACGCTGGACGAGGCGAACGGCCAGGCGTGCGTGCTGATGCTGAACCGCGACCTCGAGGCGGCGCGCCAGGTCGCGCTGGAGTGGGAAGACGTCACGCCGACGCGCGTCCTCGGCTGCGAGACCATCACCGGGCAGGATCTGAAAGCATTCAACACCGTCGATCAGCCGAACCGCGTCGCGCCACAGCCGCTCGCGCCGCCGGCGCCGGGCGGTCGTATGACCTTCGAGCTGCCGGCGAGGTCCCACACGGTGGCCCGGCTCGCGGTCACCGTCCGATAACGTCCCAGGGAAATCGCGATCAGTATCGTGAAGCGCTTACATTGCGCCCGGCCGCGCCAGACGCGCTTCGCTTGAAGGAGACCCGATGCCCAAGTCATCACGCTCGAATGGCCCGGAACTGAACCGCCGCGACCTGCTGCGGCTCTCCACCGCCGCCGGAGTCGGGGCCGTGATCGCTCCCTATGGTGCGTTCGCCAAGACGAGAGGCGGGCAGGTCGCGGTTGCCGCGAGCACGTGCAGCACGCCCCGCTCGGCCGTCGCGACCACGCAGTATGGCAAGGTGCGCGGCTACGTCGAGGACGGCGTGCTCACCTTCAAGGGCGTCCCGTACGGCGCCCCGACCGGCGGCGAGAATCGGTGGTTGCCGGCGAAGCCTCCCACTCCCTGGGACGGCGAGTACCCGGCGTTGATCTACGGCGCCAACTGCCCCCAACGGCTGCACGACTGGGTGAGCGAACAGACGTTCCTCTTCCAGTGGACGGACGGCTGGCAGAGCGAGGACATGCTCAAGGTGAACATCTGGACGTCGAGCCTCACCGCCAGGCGCCCGGTCATGTTCTACATCCATGGCGGCGGCTACACGTTCGGGTCGGCCTACGAGCTGGCCTCGCAGGATGGCGCGCAGATGGCGCGTCATCACGACGTCGTCTCGGTGACCGTCAACCATCGCCTCAACGCGCTCGGCTTCCTCGACATGTCTGAACTCGGCGGCCCGGCCTACGCCGAGTCGGCCAACGTCGGCATGACCGACCTGGTGGCGGCGCTGCGTTGGGTACGCGACAACATCGCGAACTTCGGAGGCGACCCGGACCGCGTGATGATCTACGGCCAGTCGGGCGGCGGCTCGAAGGTCACGACGCTGCTCGGCATGCCGTCGGCAAAGGGGCTGATCCACACGGCGTCCGCGCAATCCGGCGGCGGCGGCAATCCGCCGAGCCTCGAGCAGTCGCGAGATCTCGCCCGTCGGATCACTGCGGAGCTCGGCGTCAAGGACATCGCCGCGCTGCAGAAGGTGGAATGGGCCAGGCTGAACGAAGTCGGCAATGCCGTGGTCGCGAAGATGAACCCTCCGCTGTCTGCGGGGACAGGGCCGATCCCCGATCGCGGCACGGCGCCCCGCGTCGGATTTGGCCCGACCGTCGACGGCCGCGTCGTCACCATGCGCGCCTTCTTCGAGGGCGCGCCCGAGATCTCGAAGCAGGTGCCGATGCTGATCGGCTCGGTGAGCGAAGAAGGCAACCGCATGTCGTCGCGACCCACCGAGTCGGAATGGCTGGCCACGCTGAACAAGAGCTATGGGGAGTCGAAGGCCGCCGCGCTGGTGGCGGCACTGAAGAAAGCGTACCCGCACAAGAGCATTCGAACGCTCTCATATATGTGCAGCGGCGCGGGGCTGAACGGCCTCGGCATGCGCAACAACGTCACGCGCATGGCCACGATGAAGCACGAACAGCAGGGCGCGCCGGTGTTCACCTACTACTTCACCTGGCAGTCGCCGATGCTCGAGGATGCCGGCGCGTGGCACACGGCCGAGCTCGCCTTCTGCTTCGACAATACGGCGCGATGCGCGCAAGGCACGGGCAACGGTCCTGAAGCGCAGGCGCTGGCCACACGGGTGGCGACGGCCTGGGCGAACTTCGCGCGTACGGGGAATCCCAGCCAGCCGGGTCTTCCCTGGACGCCGTTCACACCCGATGGGTGCCCGACGATGGTCTTCGACGCGACGTGTGGCACCGTCAACGATCCTGAAGGAGAGGCCCGGAAGATTCTCCTGGGTTGAGAGCCTCCTCGGGCCGTTCAGCGAACGGGAACTTCGAACGGTCCCGCCGGCCGCCCAGAGCCGTCGACGAGCGGGCACGCTGGCGAACCGCCCCACGCGTAGCGCACACGCGTAGCGTTGCCGGCCCGAGCGAGGGCGATTGCCGATCCGGATGCATCGACGCGAGCGTCCGCCCAACGGCACGACTTCTGCGCCGCACCGCACAGCTCGAATCCGCTGGGGCCGGCGCCCCGCAGCGTCAGCGAGCCCGTCACATCGCGGAACGAGACGAGCACAGTCGATCCGCGTCGAGCGGCGCCCGCGACGACGGGCCCAGACGGCGAGATGTGCTCGCCATAAATCAGGTGCCGCGCGGCGATCGCCAGCCGACGTCCGACCTCGCGTTTGTTGGTCGGATGGAGGTTGACCGGATCGCCGATGTCCAGTGTCACCGCGATGGCCGTTCGCGTGTCCTCGAGCACAGCCCGCCGCTGCGCTTCTCGCAAGTCAGCCCACGGCGCGGCGGTTGGCTGCGCTGGAACGGGGCCGTAGCCGGGCAACTGCACCAGGAGGACGGGCAGATCGGGATCGTCGAACTGCCGTCGCCACTCCGCCATCATCGCCAGCAACGCCCGCGTGTAGGTGCTGGCAAAGTTCGCGTCTGACTCCCCCTGGTACCACACCGCGCCACGGAAGGTGTACGGGCCAACGGGCAGGATCATGCCGTTGTGGTCCAGGGTGATACCGTGGACCGATCCCCACGGGAGCTGCGGCCCAATCCAGCCGTCCGGGACTTCTTGATACTTCCACGGACCTGCGATCGGCACGCTCGCGCCATCGGCGAACCGAATGGCGCGATCCCCGGCGGCGCCGCGCATCCCGCAATCACGCCAGCCGCAATAGATGTTGGTGGCAATGACGTTGACGCCAGCCTGCAGCAGGCCTGGTCCGATTGAATATCGCGTGCGTCCCGCAAACGAGGAGGCGCCGAGATACCGGCCGTTCAGCCACGTCTCGTCTTCCTGATTGAGCGACCCGAGGTCGAGTGACGCAGCGGCCTTCGCCGCCTGGTCTGCGGTGAGCGTGACGGCCGCGCGCATCCAGACCTGGCCGATGAAGCCGTCCGGATTGGTGCCGTTCCACAGTGCCCATGGGCCGAGCGCCGTCGGCGCGGTCTTCCACGAGCCATCGTCGTACGCCGGCAGCCAGGGCCGGCCGCCATCAGGCCTTCCCTTCTCCCACGCCGCTTCCCAGTGCGCGCCCCACTGGCGCATCGCCGCCGCCGGATCCGTGCGGTACAGATCCAGGAGGTCGAGGGCGTCGCTCTCGATCGCAAGGTTCCGCAGCGCGTCTTCGCTCATGAAGGTCCGCAGCCGCGCGCCGCCATACGACGCGTTGACGAGGCCAATCGGCACATGCGCGGTCTGGTTCAGCTCGCGCCCGAAGTAGTAGCAGGCGGCAGAAAAGCTCCCGACGGTTTCCGGACTGGCGACCGCCCAGTGCACGCTGCGAGCGAAGGTCTGACGCGGCGTGACGCTGGCGTCCGGCGGGACCGTGAGGTGGCGGATCTGCGCGTCGGCTGCCGTACGGGCGTCTTCCGCCGCCCCGTCCGCCTGGCGCTGGGCGAACGCCATGTTCGACTGGCCGGCGCAGAAGAAGACATCGCCGATGAGCACATCGGTCGCGCTGCGGGTCTCGCCGTTCGCCGTCGCGGTCAGAGTGTACGGACCGCCCGCCGCCATCGCCGGCAGAGCCGCGCGCCAACGTCCGTCGGCGCCAGCGCGCGCTTCGCCGCGAACCTCTCCGAGGGACACCGTCACGGCGGCGCCGGCGGCGGTCTGTCCATACACGGCGATCGGCCGATCCCGCTGCAGCACCGCATGGTCCTGGAACATCGGATGCAACAGCTCGGGACCATCCTCACTCGAGACGGCTCCATTCCGCTGGCCGATCGATACCGCGGACGCCAGGAAGACACCGCAGGCAATCATCCACCCACGCTTCATCACGACTTGCCGCCGATTCAGCTGTGCGCTCACGCGATCCTCGATTCCCGTCCCTTGAACACATGCCGGGAGTCGTATAACCTGCGGCACGTTCGAAGTGTAAGCGCTTTCAGCCGGCCTGCCCCATCAAGACGAGACTCGATAGGAGAACGTCCATGCGCCAGCGTCCTCGCCTCGGTCTGTTCGGCCTGCTGAGCCTCTCGGCAGGCGTGCTCGTCTCGGGGCAGGGTCGCGCCGGTGCGCCGGCAGCGCCGCCGGCTGCCAACCCGCCGCGGCTGGCCCTCGCCGAACGGATCGCGCATACCGACCCAGCGCGCTACCGATCGTCGCCCGCGGTGCACGGCGGTCCAGGCAAGGTGGACTTCTTCCCTCTGTTCAACACCGAGGCCATCGATGCGAACCTGCAGTTCCTTCACCGCGGCGTCATCGAGCCGAAATCAGGAATCGGGCAGCACTTCCACAACTACTGCGAGGAGATGTTCGTCATCCTCGACGGCGAGGCGCAGTTCACGGTCGACGGACGCACCTCGACCCTGAAAGGCCCTGCCGGCGCGCCGGCGCGGATGGGGCACGCGCACGCCATTTACAACGCGACCGACACGCCGGTGCAGTGGCTGAACATCAACGTCGCGTCGTTCCACGGCATCTACGACAACTTCGATCTCGGCGACACCCGCGTCGGCGCGCCGCTCGATCCGGTGCCGCAGTTCATCAGCATGCAGCTCGATCCGTCGCGGACCCAGCCGATCGCGAATTTCCAGGGGGGCACGGGAACGGTGCAATACCGGCGGGCGCTCGGTCCGTCGGTCTTCTCCACGACGTGGGCCTACGTCGATCATCTGTTGCTCCCACCCGGATCCTCGGTCGGCGCCGGCTCTGAACCTGGCATCGGCGGTTTCTACTACGTGATGAACGGCGAGGGCACCGCCACGATCGGCAACGAGACGGCGTCGATCAAGAGCGGCGACGCCATCCCGGTGCGCGTGGGCGAAACCAAGGCCTTCGCCAACACCGGGACGACGCCGCTCGAATTCCTCGTCGTCGGCGTCGCGCGCGACATGACCAAGAAGAACGATCTTCTCGCCACGCCGCCGCAGCGCCTCGGCGGCCCCGGTCGCGGAAGAGGCCTCTAGGGTGTCGTCCCGGACGATCGAGGCGACGTCGACCGCCCGCTACCGCGTCGTCGCGCTTGCGTCCGCCCTGGCGATGGTGACCTACCTCGATCGCACGGCCATCGGCACACTGGCCCCCGCCATTCAACGCGATCTCGGCCTGACGACCGTCGAGATGGGCTGGGTGTTCACGGCGTTCCAGCTCGCCTACGGACTCTTCGAGATCCCCACGGGACGGTGGGCGGATCGCATCGGCACGCGCGCCGTCCTCGCGCGCATCGTCATCTGGTGGTCGGTGATGACGATAGGGACGGCGGCGGCCGTGAACTACGTCACCATGCTCGCGATCCGTTTTCTGTTCGGCGCGGGCGAAGCGGGCGCGTGGCCGGCCGTGGCGCGCACGTTCTCGCGGTGGATTCCGCAACCCGAGCGGGGCCGCGTGCAGGGGATCTTCTTCTGCGGCGCGCACATGATCGCCGGGTTGACGCCCGCCTTCATCGTCGGCGGCGGCCTGCTGGGCGCGTGGCCGGGCCTGCTGAGCGTCATGTCGTGGCGCGGCGTGTTCGTGACCTTCGGTCTCGTCGGTGTCGTCTGGGTGGCGGCGTGGCTCTCCTGGTTCCGCAACGATCCGTCCGAGCACCCGTCGGTCAGCCCCTCCGAGCTGGCGCTCATCGTCGCCAACCGCCGCTCCGTCGCCGACCACGGCAGCGGCTGGACCTACTGGCGAATGCTGATCCGCAGCCGGACCGTGATCGCGCTCAGCATCATGTACATCCCAAACTGCATGATCTTCTACTTCTGCATCACGTGGCTGCCGTCGTATCTGCTCCAGCGGCACGGCTTCAACATCTCGGGCATGGCGCTCTTCGCCGGCCTGCCGCTGCTCGTGAGCATGCCTGGTGATCTGCTCGGCGGCTGGCTGACCGATCGTTTGTGCAGCCGCTACGGCCTCCGGGTCGGCCGGTGCGGACTAGGCGGGATCGCGTACGTCCTCGTCGGCGTGTGCCTCATCGCAGCCGCGAAGGCGCCGTCGCCGGTGCTCGCCGCCCTGATGATCGCAGTGGCGACAGGTTTGACGATGTTCACCCTGGGCGCGGCGTGGGGCACGGTCATGGACATTGGCGGCGACCACGTGGGCGTCGTGGGCGGCGCGATGAATTCGATCGGCAACCTGATCGCCATGCTCAATCCGCTGATCGTCGCCTATTCGGTGGCCTGGTTCGCGAGCTGGGATCTGCCGCTCTACGTGATGGGGGTCCTCTTCCTCATCGGCGCGGGTTGCTGGGCCGTTGTCGATCCCCGACAGCTTGTCTTCGCCGAAGCGTAAACGCGTTCAACCAAGGAGACTGCCGTGGAACGACGTGGAATCCTGAAGACCCTGCTCGCCGGCGTGGCCGGGGCCTGGGGCGCGCAGTTCGCCGCCCCCGTACGCGCCGTAGCCCAGACGAAGCACATCCGGCTTTACGTGGAGATGGACATCGCTCCCGCGCGCGAGCGCGAGATGCTCGACCTCTTTCACAACCAGTTCGTTCCCGAAGCGGTGAAGCACGAGGGCTACATCCGCGTGAAGATGCTCAAGCGCCGCGCGGTGATCCAGGGCAGCGTACCGCCGGCGCACAACTACCGCTTCGAGCTCGAGTTCGAGAGCGAGGAGCTGCGACAGACGTGGATCGCATCGGCAGCCCACCAGCGCGTGTGGCCGCCGGTCGAGAAAACGATGACCACGACCAAGGATTATCCGGTCGTGCTCTACGACGAGGTGTAACGGTGGCACTGAAACACAGCTCATGTGGGATTGCCCTCGCCGCTGTACTCGCCGCGGCGCCCGGCGGTGTCGGCAAGGTCGAGCGTCTCGACCCGGCGCTCGACGCGCTCGTCGCGCCGGGCACCGTCATCGAGAAGGTCGCGGGGGGCTTCAAGTTCACCGAAGGTCCGCTCTGGCGGCCAGACGGCACCCTCTGGTTCAGCGACGTGCAGGGCAACGTCGTCCGCTCAGTGACGCCCGCCGGCCAGGTCAAGGTAGTCATTGAAAACGCGGGTGGCGTGTCGAATGCGCCGCCCGACGCCTTCATCGGGTCCAACGGCATGGCCCAGGCGCCGGACGGGTCGGTCTGGATGGTGCAGCATGGCGCGCGGCAGATCGCGCGCGTCGCGCCCGATCACACGCTGACACCGGTGGTCTCCAGGTTCGAAGGCAAGCGCTTCAATAGCCCGAACGACCTGGTGTTCGCGAAGGACGGCGCGCTGTACTTCACCGATCCGCCTTACGGCCTCGCCAAGCAGGATGACGATCCGGCCAAGGAACTCGCGTTCAACGGCGTCTATCGCTTCGCGAACGGCCGCATTCAAGCGGTCGTGCGCGATCTCAATCGTCCCAATGGTCTCGCGTTCTCTCCGGATTACAAGACCCTGTACGTCAACAACTCGGACCCGGCGAAAAACCTCGTCATGCGCTACGACGTCGCCGCGGACGGCACGCTCGCCCACGGGCGCGTGTTCGCGGACCTCACGAGCCAGATCGACGGCCTGGCAGACGGCATGAAAGTCGATGCGAAGGGGAATGTGTACACCGCCGGCCCCGGAGGCATCTGGGTGCTGTCACCGGCCGGCACCCATCTCGGCACGATCGCACCGCCGGAGACACCCGCCAACTGTGCGTGGGGCGAAGATGGCAAGACGCTGTACATGACGGCGGTGACCAGCGTCTATCGGGTCAGAACGCTGGTGGGGCGGTAGCGATGAATCGCCGGCACTTTCTGGAGTGTCTCGCAGGCGCGGGTGCCGCGGCGAGCTTCGGACGGAGCGTCTTCGGCGCGCAGGGCGGTCCCGCTGCGGCGCGAGGCGACTCGCTCCTGCCGGACGGCACGGCATACGCCGAATGGGAACAGCCGCTGACGTTCTCGAAGACCTATTACGTCGACAACGGCGATGCAAAGGCCGACGACAACGGTCCGGGTACGAAGACGCGCCCCCTCCGCACCATCAACAAGGCCGCCGAGTTGCTGCAGCCGGGCGAGCGCGTGGTGATCGCGTCGGGGACCTATCGGGAGTGCGTGCGCCCGGCGCGTGGGGGGACGGGCCCGTCGCAGATGATCAGTTACGAAGCCGCCCCCGGAGCGAAAGTTGTCATCAAGGGATCCGAAGTCCTGAAGGATGGCTGGATGCAGGCGCCGGTTCCGAGTGGTGGTCCCGGCGGCGCAGGGAGGGGCGGTGGACCGGCCGAGGCGCCTGTCATCAGCTGGCGGTACGAGTTCAACGGCGCGATGTTCCCCGAGGGGTACCAGCCGTTTGCCCTGCCCAGCATCATGGGCAGCTGGTCGTGGCTCGATCCGCGCGTGGTCGACATGGGGCCGTTTCTGCGCCGGCGTGGACTGGTGTTCGTCGACGGCACGCCGCTGGAGCCGGTGGAGCAGCAGCGCGAACTGGCCGCGCCGCGGCTCCAGCCCTTCCCCGACTTCACCGCTCCGGCCCAGCCGCAAAACGGACTGCCGCCGCGGCGCCGCGGCGGACCGATCATGCAGGAGGTCGGCGGCTCCCCCGACGCGCGCGTCTGGGTGGATCCCTCTGGCCGAGCCATTCAGATCCGCCTGGCTGCCGGAGCGCCGGCCGATCACGTCATCGAAGTGACCACGCGTCAGGCCACGTTCGTTCCTTCGCAGGGTGGCGTGGGCTTCATTCGCATCAAGGGCTTGACGTTTCAGCACGCCGCCAACGCGTATCCGTTTCCGCAGTTCGGCATGATCTCCTGCGCCGGCGGCGACCACTGGATTCTCGAGGACAACACTATCGAATGGGCGAATGGCGGCGGCCTGTCGATCGGCAGGGACTCAAACAGCGGCACCTCGCGGCAGGCGGGTGCGTCGCACATCCTGCGCCGCAATACGATCCGCTATTGCGGGGTGGAAGGCCTCGGCGGTATGGGCACCGCGAACACGCTCATCGAAGACAACCTCATTGAGTGGTGCGGCTGGGCAGACGCTGAACGCGGCTGGGAGGCCGCCGGCGCCAAGTTCCACAACGCCCGCAATCTGCTGTTCCGCCGCAACGTGGTGCGCCACATGCGCCACGCCAATGCGATCTGGCTCGACGTCGGCAATGCGAACTGCCGGATCACGCGGAACGTGTTTGCCGACGTCCTGTCGGTCAGCGCTGCCGTGCACGTGGAGATGACCACTGAAACCAACCAGATCGACAACAACGTCATTTGGGACGTCCGCAACGCCGAGCCGGGCACGCCCGGTCAGAGAGGCTGTGCCGGATCCGGCATCTTCGACAATGCCACCGACAAGCTGATCATCGCGCAGAATCTGATCGGCCGCTGCGACAACTCCGCCCTCTTTGCGATCACGCGGCCCGATCGCAGGGGAAGCGGCACCGGGACGGGCAACGTCATCTCGAACAATATCGTCGCGAAGTGCGACACGTCGGCGATCGTGTTCCTGAATCCCGGCAACCAGGCCGATGGCAACGTCTATGTGGGCATGCCGGCCCGGTTCCAGGGCTATGGCGAAGGCGACGCGAAGCAGTATGCCGATCTCGAGACGTGGCGCCGCGCGCACGGCTGGGACATCAACTCCGTGATGGCGGATGCCCAAGTCGATTTCGACCCCGATGCGCTGCTGCTGACGATGGCGATCCGTCAGACCCTGCCGCAGGTGAACGCGGTCAATCACATCGACACCGACATCCTGGGCAAGGACGCGGGCGTCACAAGGGTCCCTGGCCCCCTTGCAAATCCCGGCGCGAAACGAGAGTGGAATGTTGATCCGCGCGGTGGGGTACCGACGATATCCGCTCCGCGCGCCTAATCCACCCCAACGCAGCGGACCGCTTTGGAACGCCGCCTCACGTGACTTCTTCGGCAGCGAGCGGCGCACCAACGCAACGAGATGGACACCCGGGCCAGCCATCGCCGCGGTAGCGCCCAAGCAGGGTGCCGATCGTGACGATCACTCGAAACAGTGCGGCTTGAATCGGCCGCGGCACGATCAGTAGGGTCTGCGTATGACGATACCGTAAGAGGAGATGGGCCATGTAGAAGAGCGGAGGCCGGCTGGCCGAGCCGGCGTTGACGACTTCGAAGGTCGCTTGAAGAAATCGGTCCAAGTCCACTGCGGGCCGCGCATAGCCTTCGAACACCAGGGGTTCATTCCCATCGTTCCACCACCGGTGGGTCGATCCGCGAGGGAACGACACCCGCTCTCCCGAGCCTGCGGTGAGTCGGCGACCATTGAGCACAGCTGACAGCGTGCCGGATCTGACGACCCCTTCTTCATCCTCCGCGACGTGAATATGGAGAGGAGGCCCTTGCCGATGTGGGGGGACCGAACCTTTCAGTTCCAGCCACACTTCGTCGCCTTTCCTTACACGCCGCATCGCCAACCGCTCGCCGCTATGCCGATTCTCGACAATCAACTCGCGAACACCGCTGTGGTCCATCAGTACTCTCCGGTTTGACGGGCGCCCAACCTTCCCTTCAGGCCATCCGATTCGACGAGTCAGATCATAAGCCCGTGGCCAGAGGTTACGCTCACGTCAGCCGAATTGGCGCGCGAGAAAATGCAGCGTTGAAGTAATGAGTAGTCGCCCGGGCGGATTGAAGGATCCGCCCTGGCGCCGGTGCGGTGGCGAGCGGCCGGCTGATTCCGGCGTTGAGGCGCGGGCCCCTGCTCATCACCCCGCCACGCAAGCCAAAGGGCGACACAGAGGGTCGTGACGAGGAGCGATGGAGCGAGAGACCGCAACGTTTTGCGGTCATCTCATTCATTGCGGAATTATGTAGCGGTAAATGGCGGGGTCGACGAGGCTCGAACTCGCGACCTCCGGCGTGACAGGCCGGCGTTCTAACCAACTGAACTACGACCCCAGAACGTTCGAAAGGACAACGAAGCGGAAGCAGATGCGAGTGCGGTTCTGTCACCAAACCGGACCGCTGCCATTTCTGGCCTTACTGCGTATGTGCTGCTGTCGCGCTTCCTTCACGACCCACGCCCCGCGGGCGTGCATCTCTGCCGTCCAGATCTCAATGGGCGGTACAGGACTCGAACCTGTGACAGCCGGCGTGTAAAGCCGGTGCTCTACCAACTGAGCTAACCGCCCCCACGCGACAGGGCCGCCGTCAGGCCTCATGCCCTACCGAACAAGTTCTCGATTATACACCATTCACATTCGTGTCCAGCGGCACGAGCCGTCCGTTCGCGCTCGTCTGATAGACTTGGCGACCGGCATGACGGCGAACCTCTTCACGATCGACGCGCAACGCTGGGAAGAGCCGCCCGCGCCAGGGCTCGCAGACCAGGCAATCGCGGCGCTCGAGAGCGGCCACGTCCTGTTCCTTCCGAAGCTCCGCTTCGACCTGCAGCCGGCCGAGCTCGGCTTCCTGAATCCCGACACCGTCCACGGCTCGAAGAACGTCAGCTACAGCCCAGCGACCGGCCGGGTCGGCGGCACGCAGGCGCAGGGGGCCGAGCTCGACGCCCTGCGCGAGCTGCTCTCCCGGTTTTCCCGCGCCACCCTGCGCCTGGCCGGCGATCTGCTGCCGCGCTATCGCACGGCTCTTCGCCAGGGACGCACGAGCCTTCGTCCGGTCGAAGTCGCCGGACGCGTGTCGTCGTGGCGGGCCGACGACACGCGCCTGCACGTCGATACCTTTCCGTCGACACCGACGCGCGGACACCGGATCCTCAGAGTGTTCAGCAACATCAACCACGCTGGGCAGCCGCGGGTCTGGCGGGTCGGCGAACCATTCGACGCGATCGCCAGGCGGTTCGCGCCGTCGTTGCGCGCGCCCCTCTGGGGAAGCCGCGCCGCCCTCTACGCGGTCCGCGTCACGAAATCGATGCGCACCCCCTACGATCACTACATGCTGCAACTGCACGACCGGATGAAGGCCGACTCGCGCTACCAGGCCGAGTCCGAGCAGTTCACCTGCAGCTTCCCCGCCGGCAGCACGTGGATGGCCTACACGGATCAGGTGCCGCATGCCGCGCTGTCCGGCATCCATCAGCTCGAGCAGACGTTCTACCTGCCCGTCTCCGCGCTTCGCGACGAAGCCTCGGCGCCGCTCCGCGTGCTCGAGCGTGAACTCGGACGCCGGCTCGCGTGAGAGACGGCGCCATCCCATGAGTCAGCCCGCCGGACGCAGCTGGGCGGATCTAGCGGCGGCCGCGAGTGCCCGGTGGCCTGGCGCGGATCGCGCGGTTCGCCGCTGGCTGGCGGCGCTGCGCCGCCGCTCGGCGGCCAAGACTCCCCGACAGCAGCTGAAACATCTCGGCCGCATCCGCCGGGTCGCCGCGAAAGACGGCGCGCCCTACTGGTTCCTCTGCCCGAACCGGACCGTGTCGTGGCGCGCCCGCACGTTCCTGACGAAGGAACCGGAAACCATCGAGTGGATCGACACGTTCGCGGCCGGTGACGTGCTCTTCGACATCGGCGCGAACATTGGCCTGTACTCGATCTATGCCGCCAGCCGCCGCATCGACGTCGTCGCCTTCGAGCCGGAATCGCAGAACTACGCGCTCATCAATCAGAACATCTTCCTCAACGGGCTGTCCGAGCGGATCAAGTGCCTGGCGCTGGCGTTGTCGGACGCCAACGGCGTCGACTACATCTATCTGTCCCGTTTCCGCGCCGGCGAGTCGCTGCACAACTTCGGTGACGCGCTGGACTGGCAGCGGCGGCCGTTCACACCCTCGTTCCGCCAGGGCAGCGTCGCCTTCTCGCTCGACCGCTTCCTCGAGTTCCAGCCCGCGCCGTTTCCCACCCATATCAAGATCGACGTCGACGGGATCGAGGCGAGGATCATCCGCGGCGCGGCCCATACGCTCAGAGATCCGCGGCTGAAGTCGCTGCTCGTCGAGTTCGACGGCGCGTCGGCCGACGATCGCGGCGCGATCGCCGAGGTCGAGGCGGCCGGATTCCGGCTCCTGCACAAGAAGCGCTCGCCGCTGTTCAACACGGCCAAGTTCCCGGAGCTCTTCAACTACGTGTTCGTGCGCGGGTCGAACCATCCCATAGACGCGGCCGGCGATCGCGACTGAGCACACCGGCCGAACCGCGCGGCCTCTCAGCGGAGACGGTAGACGCGAACCGCCCCGCTCTCGAACGCGACCGGTAGCGGGAACTCGCGCTCGGCGATTAGATAGTCGAGATCGTACGTAGCGCCAATCGCCCGGGCCCGTTCAGCGCTGAGACTGCCGAAGTCCCCCACCGCCTGCAGGCGGTCTCTCGTGCGGATCGCCGTCCGTCGATCGTAGAGACCGACCGCGGCATCCTTGACGGCCTCGACCAGCACGTCGCGGCCCGCCGCCGCGCGGAGGCTCGCGCCATGGTGAACTGCGTGCATCGGGTCGGCCAGCCAGCCGGACCCGAGGTCCGTCTGCCGCGCCCACGCCATCGCCCGCCCCCAGTCGTCGTCTCGGATGTCGATCAACGCCAGCGGACGATCGGGAAAGAGCACCCCCTTCAGGTAGACGCTGCGGGCCATCGACAGCACGATCAGACACGCGGCGGCCAGCCCCGCCCGCGCCTCGCGCGGGGCTGCCCCCTCGGCGAGCGCCCACGTCACGTAGATCACCGCGACGAAGTCGAGCATCCAGAACATACGCGCCGGCTGCAGCTGCACGGCCAGCGCCACGCGGGCGGCATTGGCGGGCAGGATCGCCGCGAAGACGAGTGCCAGCGAGAGCACACCGGCGACCATGCCCGTTTCCGGATCATCGACCAGGCCAAGCGCGCGCCGACGTCGGTACAGCAGGACGATCACCGGCACGTACAGCAGGTTCAGCATCCAGGCGGTCAGCGGCCACTCGAGTGGAAAGAGGTAGTCCTTCGACGCCAGCGTGGCGACCCACTCGGGATCCATCCGCGCCACCCGGCCGGCCAGCGGCCCCACGGTCAAGGCCCACATGCCGGCGATGAGCCCGGCCGCACAGACGCCAGCCAGCGGTCGACGCCACCGCGGCTGCATGACGGCGGCGGCCGCGCCGAACCAGATCCCGAACCACAGAGCGGTGGTGGGATGCACGATCGCGGCGAGCACCAGCGCGCCGGCGGCAGCCGGCACACGCCTGCGGAGGAGCGCCGCCAGCCCGAGCGCGCCGAACGCGAAGGCGAGCTGACGCGGGTGGAAATAGCCTTCGAGCGTGTTGGTGCCGGTGCGCCAGATCGCATGGCGCAGCGTCAGCACCGTGAGCAGGGCCACCGCACCCCAGACAGTGCGGTACACCCGCCGAGCGATCAACCAGACCGCGGCCGCGAGCAGCACCAGCGTCGTCACGTAGAGGACGGCGAACAGCGCCGGCAGTCCCGCACCGGTCCATCGCGCCAGACCGGCGATCGTTTCGTCGACGAGGGTCAGGCGCGCCTGCGACACGATCAGCGCAGCGTCACGCGGAAACGCGGCGGGCTGCAGGTCGAGCAGGACGGCCGGGATGTAGAACGCCTCGTCCGACGCCGCGTATCGGTACATCGCGGAGTTCGCCGTGCACAGCACGATAAAAGGCACGAGCGCCGCGAGCCAGATCCAGATGCCGCGCGAAACCCTCGCAGCCATCAATGCGCCGCCTTCCACGCCAGGACAGCCAGCACGAGCGCCAGCCCGCCGATCGCGCGGTATTCCCGATTGCGGATCACGCGCGTCAGGCTGAAACGCCGGGCCACCCGCGGCAGATCCCCTTCGCGATACGCCGGATACTGGTGGCCGAACTTCTCCGTCAGGTGCGCCTCTTCCGTCCAGATCGCCGCGCCGATCGTGATCGTCAGGTAGGCGGCGATGATCAGCACGACCAGGAGGCGGTTCGACGCGATCGCCATGCCGGCCGCGATGAACGCCGAGCCGAGGTACAGCGGATGCCGCGTGATCGCGTAGGGCCCCGACGCGGTGATTTCGCGTCCCTTCTCGAGGTGCCCGGCGGCCCACACGCGGAGCATTTCTCCCGCCGTCGCGACCCCGGCGCCAAGCGTCAGCGATCCGCGGCTCGGGTCGGCGAGCCACACCGCGAGCACCCCGATCAGGAACCCGGCGGTGACGCGCCGCCGCGAAATCGCCGCCACGATACGGCGCCAGGCCCTCCCGTCAGCCACGCGTCTCTCCCACCGCCAGGCGCCTCTGCACGGCAGCGTCCACGTCCGCCACGGTGATCTCTTCCAGGCACCAGCGCGCCTGCCGGCAGCTGCGTTCGATCGGACAGCCGCACCGATCGGCGCGCGACACGAAGACGTCACTCGAAGACCACGGACCGTTGCGCGCCGGGTCGGTCGGGCCGTAGAGGCTGACGGTCGGCGTGCCAACGGCCGTCGCGACGTGCAACGGTCCGGTGTCGCCGGCGACGAAGAGATCGGCGGCGCGGCAGAAGGCGACGAGATCGCGGACCGACGTCGGCGGCGCGAGCACGGCCGCCCCGCCCGACGCCGCCACCACGGCGGCCGCCAGTTCTTCTTCTCCCGGACCCCAGAGGACCACGGGCACGAGCGCATGCCGTTCACGGATCGACGCGGCGAGCTGCCCGAAACGCCCGGCCGGCCACCGCTTGTTCGGCCACGCGGCTCCGGGATTGATCAGAGCAACGCGCGAGCCTCCCAGCGTGGAGCGGAGCGCACTGAGCGCGGCGGACTCGACAGGCCGCAACGGGAACTCGATCCCGTCGTCCTCGATGCCAAGCGTCTGCAGCAGACGCAGGTTCTTCAGGATGGCGTGCGCCCCCTCGCCATTCGCCGACGCGGTATAGAAGAAGCGCGCGGTCTTCTCGCGGAGGTCGCGCCGAGTGAAGCCGACGACCCGCGCCGCGCCCGAGGCGCGCGCCAGGACCGCCGATTTCAGCAGGCCTTGAAAATCGAGGGCGACGTCGTAGCGCGCCGCGCGAAGCTCGCGCCGCGCCGACGCCCAGGCGGGCAGCGTACCGCCGCGCAGCACCACGACGCGATCGAGCGTTGTCACCAGTTCGACGATGTCGCGGTGAGGAGCGTCGACGAGCCAGTCGATGCGGGCGGTCGCGAACGCCCTTCGCAGAGCCGCCGCCGCCGGAATCGCGTGGATGACGTCGCCCAGCGATCCGAGGCGGACGATCAGGATGTTCATGGAGCGGAGGCCCGGATGCGGCCCAGCAGATCGCGCGTCGAGTGATCCTTGGGATCGCCGACGATGGCGATGCGTCCGCCATAGCCGCGGACGGTGTCGCGCTCGGGGACCGTGTCGGCAGCGTAGTCGGTCCCCTTGCAGTGCACGTCGGGCTTGACCGCGAGCAGGAGCGGCGTCACCGTCGGTTCGGCGAAGACCACGACGTAGTCGACGCCGCGCAGCGCCGCCACCAGCTCGGCGCGGTCGGCCGCGGCCAGGATCGGCCGACCGGCTCCCTTCAGCCGGCCGACGGACTGGTCGTCGTTGACCGCCACCACCAGCACGTCCCCTTCGGCGGCGGCGGCCTGCAGATAGCGAACGTGGCCGACGTGCAGGAGGTCGAAGCAGCCGTTGGCGAAGGCGATGGTGCGGCCGGCACGCCGTTCCGCCGCCGCCGCGGCCACCAGCTCGTCGCGCGACACCACGCGTCCCATGCGCGTCAGGCGCCGGGACGGCCGATGGAGCCGCCGCTGATCAGGTACCGGAGCTCGCTCGCGCTCACCGTCGCGGTGCCTCGCTTCATGACCACGATGCCGCCGGCGCAGTTGGCCAGCTGCGCCGCCTCGACGAACGTGGCGCCGGCGCTCAGCGCCAGGGTCAAGGTCGCGATCACCGTGTCGCCGGCGCCGGTGACGTCGGCGATCTGATCGGATCCGACGATGGGAATGTGGACGGTCGGGTGCGCCCGCTCGAACAGCGCCATGCCGCGGCTGCCGCGGGTGACGAGCACCGCTTTCGCCCGGGTCAGGTGCAGCAGGGTGCGTCCGGCCCGCTCGAGCGCCTTCGGCTGGTCGCCGATCCTCAGCCCGAGCGCCTGCTCCACCTCCGACTCGTTCGGGGTACACGCCGTCATGCCGCGGAACTTCGGCAGCGCATAGCGCGAATCGACGACGGTGATCGGGGTGTGCCGCTTGGCCTGTGCGACGAGCGCCGGCGATACGAGGCCGCTGCCGTAGTCGGAGACAATCAGCGCGTCGGCGTCGCGCACCGCGCGCAGCACGGCGCTCTCGAACGCGGCGCGCGCCCGCGCGTCGATCGTCGCCGAAGACGCGCGGTCGATACGCACGACCTGCTGCTTGGCGGAGTGGATGCCGCCGGCAAGAATGCGCGTCTTGGTCGGCGTGCGATAGGCCGCCGGACGCAGCACGGCGCCGACGTCGACTCTCCGCTGTTTGAGCACGCTGAGCAGCCGCCGCCCGGTCTCGTCGCGCCCGGCGATACCGGCCGCGCGCACCGACCCGCCGAGCGCGGCGGCGTTGGCGGCGGCGTTACCGGCCCCCCCGGGCACGACCTCGGTCGAGTCGTAGTTGAGAATCAGCACTGGCGCCTCGCGCGACACGCGGGCGATCTCGCCGTAGATGAACTCGTCGGCCAGCAGATCGCCGGCGACGACGACCTTGCGCCCGGCAATAGCGTCGACGAGGGCGAGGAGACGCGAGGCGTTGACTGTCGCTGTCATGGCTGATCGAGAATCCACGCGGCCGCGTCGGCCAGCGTGTCAAGGATGGCGTCGGCCTGCAGATCCGCTTGCGGGGCCGTCTCCTCGCGGCTGCCGAGCCCGGTGCGGACGAGGACGCCGCGGGCGCCGACCGCCTTCGCCGCCCCGACGTCGTGCCATCGATCGCCGACCACGAACGAGCGCGCCAGGTCGAGATCGAGATCGGCGGCGGCGCGGCGCAGCATGCCCGGACGCGGCTTGCGGCAGTCGCAGTCCTGCACGTACTCGGCGCGGACGCCGGTCCGGTAGTGCGGACAATGGTAGTAGGCGTCGACGTGCGCGAGACCGGCCGCGAGCCGCCCGGAGATCGCCCGGTGCGCCTCGGCCACGAACGCTTCCTCGACGATGCCGCGCGCGATGCCGGCCTGGTTGGTGACGACGACCACGGCGAAGCCGGCGCGGTTCAGCAGCCGGACCGCGTCGACCGAATAGGGATAGAAGACGAGACGCTCGAGACGATCGAGATAGCCCGACTCTTCGATGAGGGTGCCGTCGCGGTCGAGGAAGACGGCGCGCCTCATGCGAGGTGCCCGGTGACCGAGCGGAACACGGTGTCGACGTCAATCCGTTTCATGCAGCGATGATCGATGGGACACTCGCGGAGCAGGCACGGCCGGCAGAACACGTCGCGCACGATCAGGTCGGCACGTCCGCCCGGCGACGTCACCCGCTCGTCGGTCGGTCCGAAGATGGCCGTCAACGGTACGCCGAGCGCCGCCGCCAGGTGCATCGCGCCCGAATCGTTCGAGACAAACGCGCTGCAGCGGGCGATGACCCCGACGAGCTGACGAAGCGTCGTGCGGCCGACCAGATCCACCACCCGCGCGCCCGCGGGCAGCGATGATTCTATCGCACGCGCGGTGTCGCGATCGGCGGCCGCACCGACCAGCACCGCGGGGACGTTCTGCCGGGCGAGCGCCGCTATCACTCCGGCGACACGATCCGGCGGCCAGCGCTTGGCGTGCCCGTAGGCCGCACCGGGGGCAAATCCGACCGGTCGCGTGCCCGGCGCGAGGCCGGCGCGCTGGAGCAGGAGGTCGGCCGCGGCGAGCGTCGGCGGCCGCGCCGTGAGCCGCGGCGGCACCGGCGGCACCTCGATGCCGAGGCCTCGCGCCAGCGACAGGTAGTAGTCGACGTGGTGCAGGCGCCCCCGCGGGCGCCGGATCGGCCGCGTCAGCATCCAGCCGCGCCAGCCGCCGCTGAAACCCCAGCGCTCGGCAATCCCGGCGCGCTGCGCCACCCAGGCGCTGCCGAAGGAGTTCGGCAGCAACAAGATCGCATCGGCGCGGGCGCCGCGCAGCTCGGCCGTCTCGCTGGCGCGATTGACGATCAGGATCTCGTCGGGCGCCGCCGGCGTGTCCTCTTCGAAGAGCGGTGCGATCTGCGGGCGCGCCGCCAGCACGATGCGGCAATCCGCGTAGGCGCGCCGCACCGCGTCGAGCGCGGGCAGCGCCATCACGGCGTCGCCGAGCCAGTTCGGTGCGCGGACGATCAGACGCGCGATCGGCTTCATCGCGCGCTGGGATTCGGCGGCACGAAAGGCCCGCCGCGGGCGGCCGTCGTCACACACATGTCAGTCTTCCGTGCTCGCCGCCGGAAACATGCCGCGCATGGCCGGATCGGCGTCGCGCCAGCGGCGGTGCATCCAGAGCCACAACCCCGGGTACCGCCGCACGTACATCTCGAGCACGTCGGTGCAGCGTTGCGTGAACTGCCGGATGGCATCGGGATCGTCGGCGGGCGGCGGCTCGACCGCGTGCTCGTAGACCATCCGCAGCCGTCCGCCGGGCAGCGGCAGCGCGAAGACCGGAATCACCGGCGCGCCAGTGCGCAGCGCCAGCGCCGCCAGCGCGGTCGTGGTCGCGGCCGGACGGTTGAAGAAATCGACCGGCACGGCGTCGGTGTGGATGTGCTGATCGATCAGGAGCGCCACCGCCTGGTTCGCGGCGAGCGCCCGCATCACCCGGCGCAGCGCCCCCTTGCGATAGATCACGCTGTTGCCGGTCCGGCCGCGGACGTGCTCGAGCAGGTCGTGCAGCAGCGGATTGTCCAGCGGCCGCGCCATCACGGCCATCGGATGCAGCCGCAGCGCGTGCACCAGCGCGTTGATTTCCCAGAATCCGAAGTGGCCGGTAAAGAGCAGCACGCCGCGATTGAGCGCATGCGCCGCGGTCACCCGTTCGGCCCCTTCGAACTCGACCCGCGCAAGCATCTGGCGCGGGGTCATGGTGCTGAACTTCAGCAGCACCATCAGCAGCCGGCCGAAGTGCGCGAACATGTCGCGCGCGATGGCGGCGCGTTCGGCGGGCGGGCGTCCGGGAAACGCGGCGGCGAGGTTCTTGAGCGCCAGGCGGCGGTGTGGACGATCGAACGTGCCGAACAGCCAGCCGAGTGCGGTGCCGGCGGCCAGCACCAGCGGCATCGGCGACACCCGCGCCAGTCCGCGCGCCGTCATGACCGCGCGATACTCGAGCCGGTGATGGAGCGCGATCATGCGTGGCCGGTGGGCGCCGCCGCGCCGATGTCCCCTCGGCAGTTGGCGTCCCGTCGCGGACTGCGGCCGGTCCGTCTCGCCACCGACAGCAGCCAGTCGGTGAACGACGCCGGATCGTCGAGCGCGATCGAGAGCGGTACCGCCTCGATGGGCACGGGCCACGGGCGGAACGGCAGTAGCCGTACCAGATCCTTGTCCGTGGTGACGATACGCGCCGCGCCGGCGTCGGATGCCTGGCGGCAGATCCGTTCGAGGTCGCCAGCCGTGTACCGATAGTGATCGCGGAACGACAACTCGCCGGCCACGTTCCAGCCGCCGTCACGGAGCCCGCGAAAGAAGGCCGCCGGCGACGCAATCGCGGCGACGGCCAGCACCGGCGCGGCGGTCGTCGGCGCGCCCTGGCGGCGGCGCGCGCGCCAGACCGGTCTGCCGGGTTTCGACACCTGCTCCAGACCTGATGGGTGGACCGGGTCTCGAGGCCCGGCCTCGAGCCAGACGACCGCGTCGGCCGCGGCCAGCACATCGAGCGGCTCGCGCAAGTGACCCGACGGCAGCGTCACCGGCCGGGCGAGATCGTCGGGCGCCAGCACGACGAGATCGGCGTCGCGATACAGATCGAAGTGCTGAAAGCCGTCGTCGAGCAGGTGCACCGTGCAGCCGAACTGTGTCTCGGCCAGCCGGCCGGCCAGGAAGCGGCTGGGCGACACCAGTACGGCGACCCCGTCGAGCGTCCGCGCCAGCATCGATGGCTCGTCGCCTGTGCGATCGAGATCGGCGCGGATGCCGGACGGGTCGCGCGCCACCACGACGCCGTCTTCGTGGACGCGGCGTGCGTAGCCGCGGCTGAGGATCGAAGGGCGCTCGCCGGCGTCGCGCAGGGCCGCGGCGGCCAAGGCGGCCATCGGCGTCTTGGCCCGCCCGCCCGCGGCCAGATTGCCGATACTGATCACCGGGTGTTCGAGCATGTGCTGCAGGTCGGGGCGCCGGGCGTAGAAGCCGCGACGCAGTCGCGCGGCGGCGGCGTAGGCGCGTGCGATCAGTGGACCACCCGGAACGGCCGCACGTTGCCGGAATCCTGCGGCGGCAGAACGCGGCCGATCGCCGCCATCGTCTTGACCCGCGCGCCGCGGTTGGCTTCGACCAGCGCCCGCGCCGCCGCGCCGAGCCGGGCGCGGCGCACCGGGTCGGTGAGCAGGGCGTGCAGCGCCTGCTCCAGCTCGCGGCCGGAACGGATCTGGATCGCCGCGTCGTGCTCGATGAACGTGCGCGCGATCTCGGCAAAATTCTGCATGTACGGTCCGAACACGATGGCCTTGCCGAACACCGCCGGCTCGAGGATGTTGTGCCCGCCCTGATCGACGAGCGAGCCTCCGACGAACACCGCCGTCGCGACCTGGTAGAGCTGCGCCAGCTCGCCGATCGAGTCGAGCACGATGACGTCCTGACGCGGTTCGGCGTCGACCGCGAGCTCGGTCCGGCGCGCGACCTTCCAGCCGCCCTGCCGCGCCAACTGCTCCACGTCGCCGAATCGCTCGGGCTTGCGCGGCGCGATGATGAGCAGCGTCTCCGGCAAACGCGCGCGGATGCGCTGGAACGACTCGAAGATCGGCTCCTCTTCTCCCTTCATCGTGCTCGCCGCGATGAGGACCGGACGCGAGGGAGCGATGCGGAAGTAGCGGAGGACGCGGTTGCGGCCGCGATCCGCAGCGGTCGAGGTGCCCGGCACTTCCAGCGAGTCGAACTTGAGGCTGCCGGTGACGACCACCCGCGCCGGATCGGCGCCCATGTCGATGATCCGCCGCGCCGATTCGTCGCTCTGCATGCAGAAGCGATTGACCGTGGCGAGGACACGCCGCAGAAACGGCCGCGCCAGCCGGTAGCGCGGGTAGGAGCGCGACGAGATGCGGCCGTTGACCAGCACGGTGCGCACGCCCTGCTGCTCGCAGGCGCGCAGCAGGTTCGGCCAGATCTCCGTCTCCATCATCACGAAGAGACGCGGCTTGACGAGCCGCAGCGTGCGGTTGACGACGAACCCGAGATCGAAGGGAAAATAGAACACGCCGTCGACGAACTGTAGGCTGTTGCGCGCGATCTGCTGGCCGGTCATGGTGGTCGTCGACAGGAACAGCCGCAGACGCGGATAGCGTTCGCGCAGCTCGGGCAGCAGCGCGCGCGCGGTCAGCACTTCGCCGACCGACACGGCATGGATCCAGATCGATTCCTCGCCGTCGAGATTGAAGGTGATCGGCAGGTATCCCAGCCGCTCGCCGAGCGAACCGATGTACTTCCGGTAGCGCACCGCCTGCCACGCCAGGTACGGCGACATGATCAGAAAGAATGTGACGATGAGTACGCTGTATAGGAGATACACCGTCTGAAACGCTGATTATGCACTAGAATCGAGGATTCGGAGGCTTCGCAACGATGGCAACGAAGGTCGGGATTAACGGATTCGGCCGCATCGGCCGCAACATCATGCGCGCCGCGCTCGGTGCCGCGGACATCGATTTCGTCGCGGTCAACGATCTGACGAACGCGGGCACACTCGCGCATCTGCTCAAGTACGATTCGATCCTCGGCAACCTGAAATCTTCGATCAAAGCGAGCGGCGATCGGATCACGGTCGACGGCGACGATTTCCAGGTGCTGTCGGTGAAGGATCCGGCGCAGCTCCCCTGGAAAGATCTCGGCGTCGACATCGTCTTCGAGTCGACCGGCCTGTTCACCGACCGTGATGCCGCCGCCAAGCACCTCGCCGCCGGCGCCAAGAAAGTCATCATCACCGCGCCCGCGAAGCAGCCGGACATCACGCTGGTGCTGGGCGTCAACGCCGACAAGTACGACCCGAAGACGCACCACATCATCTCCAACGCCTCGTGCACCACGAACTGCCTGGCGCCGATGGCGAAGGTGCTGCACGAGACGTTCGGCATCAAGAAGGGCTGGATGACGACCATCCATTCCTATACCAACGACCAGCAGCTGCTCGATCTGCCCCACAAGGACCTGCGGCGCGCCCGCGCGGCGGCGCTGTCGATGATCCCGACGACCACCGGCGCCGCGCTGGCGGTCGGGGAAGTGCTGCCGGAGCTGAAGGGCAAACTCGACGGCTTCGCGATGCGCGTCCCGACCCCCAACGTCTCGGTCGTCGATCTCGCCGCCATCCTCGAGAAGAAGACGACGGCGGAAGAGGTCAACGCCGCGTTCAAGAAGGCGGCGGACGGCCCGCTGAAGGGCATCCTCGAATACGTCACCGAACCGCTGGTCTCGATCGACTTCCGCGGCAATCCTCACTCGTCGATGATCGACTCGCCCTACACGAAAGTGATGGACGGCGATTTCGTCAAGGTCCTGTCGTGGTACGACAACGAATGGGGCTACTCGAACCGCTGCGTCGATCTCCTCCGCCTGATGATCGAGAAGGGCGTCTAGCGTCGGCAGCGGCGGTCGCTCGTCATCCGCACCAACGGCAGGTATCGTGGCAAAACGTTCCGTCAAGGATCTGAATCTGCGGGGGCGCAAGGTCCTCGTCCGCGTCGACTTCAACGTCCCGATCAAGGGCGGGAAGATCGGCGATGACACGCGCATCCGCGCGTCGCTGCCGACTGTGCGCTACGCGCTCGAGCAGGGGGCGGCGACCGTGATCCTCTGCTCCCACCTCGGGCGCCCGAAGGGCAAGGCGAATCCCGAATACACGCTCGAGCCGGTGGCGCGGCGGGTCGCGGAACTGCTGCAGCGGCCGGTCGTGTTCGCCACCGACTGCGTCGGCGCGGCGGCGACCACCGCGATCGCCGAAGCGGGCAGCGCCGGCGGGGTCGTGCTGCTCGAAAATCTGCGGTTCCACGCGGAAGAAGAGAAAAACGACCCGGCCTTCGCGCAGCAACTCGCGCAGCTCGCCGATGTCTACGTGAACGACGCGTTCGGATCCGCGCACCGGGCGCACGCGTCGACCGAAGGCGTCGTCAAGTACATGAAGGAGTCGGCAGCCGGCCTGCTGATGGCAGCCGAGATCGAACACCTCGGGAGGGTGCTGGAGCGGCCTGAGCGCCCATTCGTGGCGATCCTCGGCGGCGCCAAGGTGTCGGACAAGCTCGAGGTGATCGAGAACCTGATTCCGCGCGTCGACGCGCTGCTGGTCGGCGGCGCGATGGCCTATACGTTCTTTCAGGCGCGCGGCCTGCCGGTCGGCAAATCGCTGGTCGAACCGGATCTGCTCGACGCGGCCAGGGACATCGAGACGCGCGCCCGCGCGAGAGGCCTGCGCTTCGAGCTGCCGGTCGACCACGTCGTGGCGGCCCGCCTCGAAGCGGGAGTGCCGGCCGAGACACTGGCCGTCGGCGACCCGGCAATCGGCGAGCGGATGGGGCTCGACATCGGCCCGAAGACGATCGAGGTCTACCGTGCGGTGATTGCCACGGCGAAGACGGTCGTCTGGAACGGGCCGATGGGCGTGTTCGAAATCGACGCCTTCGCGGCGGGCACGATCGAGGTGGCGAAGGCGATGGCCTCGGTGCACGGCACGACCGTCATCGGCGGCGGCGACTCGATCGCGGCCGTCGCCAAGGCCGGCGTCAGCGACCGCATCACCCACATTTCGACGGGCGGCGGCGCCTCGCTCGAGTTCCTCGGCGGCCGGACGCTGCCCGGCGTCGCCGTGCTCCCGGACCGATAGACTCGGACGACAACACATGCGCACCCCGTTCATCGCGGCCAACTGGAAGATGTACAAGACCGTCGCCGAGGCGGTCGCCTTCATCAAGGAATTCCGCCCGATGGTGAAGGAGGTGCACGACGTCGAGATCGTCATCGCACCGCCGTTCACCGCCCTGCACGCCGCCGTCGAAGCGGCCCACGGGTCGAGCCTCGGCGTCGCCGGACAGAACCTGCACTGGGAACGCGAGGGGGCGTTCACCGGCGAGATCAGCGCCGCCATGCTGAAAGAGGCCGGCGCCGAGTACGTCATCATCGGACACTCGGAGCGGCGCCGGCTCTTCGGCGACACCGACGTGTCGGTGAATCGCAAGCTGACGGCCGCGCTCGCGGCGCAGCTGACGCCGATCGTCTGCATCGGGGAGACGCTCGACGAGCGCGACGCCAGTCAGACGCTCGACGTGCTGGACCGTCAAATCAAGCAGGGACTCGACGGCGTTGGCGGCGAGCAGATCGCATCCCTCGTCGTCGCCTACGAGCCCGTGTGGGCCATCGGCACCGGCCGCAACGCCACCCCCGCGCAGGCGGGAGAGGCGCACTCGCATATCCGTGCCCGGCTCCGGCAGTGGTTCGGCGGCGCCGCCGCCGATCAGTGCCACATCCTGTACGGCGGCAGCGTCAAGCCCGATAACATCGGCGAGCTCGCCTCGCTCGAGGATGTCGACGGCGCGCTGGTCGGCGGCGCCAGCCTCGACGTACGCAGCTTCTACGAAATCGTCAAGCGCTCACGCCCCGCGGCCGGATAGCGGCGCGGCCGAATCCGCTCGCGCTATCTCCAGACGCCGAGCAGCCGGCGCAGCATGATGAGCTCACCGAGGTGGTAGGCGTTGTGGTCGATCACCAGGAGCATTTCACGCGCGTAGGTCTGGCCGTCGCCGTGCGGGATCTTTCGCGCGAGGTTCAGCGTGGCGTCGCTGGCCATCCGCTGCAGTGCTCTGCGGTCGCGACGGAACGCCGCAACCGAGCGGTCCCAGGCCTTCGCGTCCGGCGGCTCGGGCGAACCGGGCCAGTAGTCCGCGGGCCACGTCAGCGCCTTGTATTTCGCGTTCCGCGAGAAGTCGAGGATATCGTGCTGGGTGCGGCGCATGTGCTCGAGAATCTCCCAGCCCGAGTACGGGAGGCCGCGGACGCGGCGTCCCCTGAGCCTGGGAGGAAAATCCCTCACTGCCTGCTCGAACCTGGCGTGCGCGTCTCCCCACGCGAGTGCGTCCGAAAGCTGCTGCCTCATACGGTATAATTATGTGCTTATGCTCTACTACCTGCTCGTGACCTTTTATCTCGTCGCGTGCCTGCTCCTCCTGCTCGTGGTGCTCATGCAGCAGGGCAAAGGCGGCGACATGGCGAGCGCATTCGGCGGCGGCGGCAGTACGCAGACGGCCTTCGGAGCACGGGCAGGAGCGACCGTCCTGACGCGTGCGACGACGATTCTCGGCGCGCTGTTCATGCTCGGCGCCATCATGCTGGGCGTGTACGGACAGCGCGGACCGGGTTCGGTGTTGAGCGGCGTGAAGGGCCCTGCCCAGGTTTCGGTACCGGCGCCCGCGCCGGCCCAGCATCCCGCGGCTCCCACGTCGACGCCCGTCAAGAAGTAAGCGCCCTCCATCACCTGTGTGCTCGAGCCAGTCGGGCAGCTGATCGGCAACCGATACCGCATCGCCGAACGCCTCGGCGAGGGCGGGATGGGTGTCGTCTACCGCGCCGTCGACGAACGGCTGCAGCGCCCGGTCGCCGTCAAACTGCTCCCCGCGAACGTCGCCGATGATCCCGACCGGTTGGCGCGTTTCCAGAACGAGGCGCGCGCCCTCTCGGCGCTGAACCACCCGCACATCGTCACCATCTACGAGGTCGCCGCCGCCGGCGACGTTCCCTTCATCGCGATGGAGTGCGTGGACGGCATGACGCTGCGCGCGCGGGAAGCGAACGGGCCGGTCGATCCTCGGGCAGCCGTCGAGATCGCGATCCAGATTGCGCGCGGTCTCGACGCCGCGCACGCGAGAGGAATCGTGCATGGGGACGTCAAGCCCGAGAACGTGATGCTCAGGCGCGACGGCTACGTCAAGGTGCTGGACTTCGGCCTGGCGGCGCTGCGGCCGGCGGGCGACGCCACAGTGTCGCGCCTGACGGCCGGCGCGTTCGATACCGTCGCCAGCGTCACCGCCGGCACGCCGGCCTACATGTCGCCCGAACAGCTCGAGGGCCGCCCGGCCGACGCGAGCAGCGACATCTTCGCGCTCGGCATCGTCCTCTTCGAGGCGATTGCCGGCGTGAATCCCTTCGCGCGCCCGACTCTGCTCGAAGTGGTCAACGCGATCGCGCAGACGCCGGCGCCGGCCGCGAGCGGCGGCAGCCGGCTTCCGGGTCCACTTCTCCAGGTGGTCCTGAGAGCGCTGCAGAAATCCCCCGCGGATCGCTACCCGTCGGCCGCGGCGTTCGCGACGGCGCTGCAGGACCTGCAGCGGGAGCCCGGTGCTCGGGCGCGGCGGCCTGCCTGGGTGTCGGCGGCTGTCGTGGTGACGCTGACGGCGCTCGTCGCCGCATCGGCAGCCGGCTGGACCGCGTATCGAGGATCGGTTCGCCGCGCGGCCGTCCGCGAGCGGGACGTGCCCCAGATCGCGCAACTCGCCGCCGATGAACGATCGACCGCCGCGTTTCCGATCATCCAGCGCGCCGAGCGCGATCTGCCCGGCGATCCCGACCTGGCCCACGCCGTCGCCGCCGCCACCCGCATCGTCTCGATCGATTCGGATCCGCAGGGGGCCGTCGTCGAGGTCAAGGACTATCTGGCGCCAGACGAGCCGTGGCTGCGGCTGGGGACGACGCCGCTCAGGCAGATCCGGATTCCGAGCGGCTATCTGCGCTGGCACGTGTCGAAGCCCGGCGTCGCCGACTACACCGCGGCGCCGTTCGTGTCGAACGAGATGCACTTTCCGCTCGACGCGATCGCGAAAGCGCCGCGCGGCATGCTGCCCGTCGACGGCGGACGGATCGGTGACTTCGCGGCGTTTCTCGGCTGGCTCGGGCCCTATGACCTGCCGCCGTTCTACGTCGATCGGGTGGAAGTCACCAATCGCGACTATCAGGCGTTCGTGGACGCCGGCGGCTACGCGAGCGAGCGCTTCTGGAAGGAACCCATCGTCCGCGATGGCCGGACGCTTCCGTGGAGCGAGGCGATGGCGCTCTTCCGCGACGCCACCGGACGGCCCGGGCCGTCGACGTGGGAAGCGGGCCGCTATCCCGACGGCCAGGCCGACTATCCGGTGTCAGGCGTGAGCTGGTACGAGGCGTCCGCCTACGCCGTGTTCGCGCAGAAAAGCCTGCCGGTGATCATCCAGCGCAACAAGGTCGCGCCGTTCGCGCTCGATCGCTACTTCGTCCGGTTCAGCAACCTTTCGGAGCATCTTGCGCCGACGGCTGCCAACGCCGGCGTCGGCCCGTACGGCACGTTCGACATGGTCGGCAATGTGCGCGAGTGGTATCTAAACAGCAACGGCGGCAGCGAGCGCTACATCCTTGGCCGCCAGGCCAGCTCGTACGGGCCCGAAGTGCTGTCGCCGCTGGATCGTACGCCGCTGAACGGCTTCCGCTGTGTCCGGAACGAGGGTGTGGTGCCGCCCGAGGCAGCGGCGCCCCGGCCGATGTTCCACCGCGACCTCGCCAAGGCGACCCCCGCCTCCGACGAGGTGTTCCGCGCGTATCGCGCGATGTACGCCTACGACAAGACCCCGGTGCACGCGACCGTCCAGACAGTCGCCGACCCCTCGCCGGACTGGACGCGCGAAAAGATCACGGTCGACGCGGCCTACGCCGGGCAGCCGTTGATCGTCTACCTCTTCGTCCCGAAGCAGGCGCCGCGACCGCTGCAGGCGGTGGTGTTCTTCCCGAGTGCGCGCGTCGGCTCGCTGACGTCGAGCGATCAGCTCGGCGACCTCACGTTCGTGGACTACGTGATCAAGAGCGGCCGTGCGGTGGCGTATCCGATCTATCTGGGTTTCTACGAGCGCGGCAGGAAGGCGCCGGTCAACCCGGGGCCGACGCTGCAGCGCGACGTCACCACGAGCTGGGCGAGAGACGTGTCGCGGACGATCGACTACCTCGAATCGCGGCCCGACATCGACGCCAACCGCATCGGCTATCTGGGGGCCAGCCAGGGGGCGGCGTGGGGCGTGCTCTTCACGGCGCTCGAAGATCGGCTGAAGGCGGTCGTGCTGCTCGACGGCGGATTCTTCCAATGGCCGAACCCGCCGAGTGGCCTCGACCAGGTGGACTTCGCGCCGCGGATCACCAAGCCGGTGCTGATGATCAACGGCCGCTACGACGCGGCGTTTCCGGTCGAGAGCTCGCAGGATCCGCTGTTCCGGATGATCGGCACTCCCGCAGCCGACAAGCGACATGTCTATTTCGACACGCCGCACGACGTGCGCCAGCGTCGGCCGGACTTGATCCGCGAGGTCCTGGGATGGTTCGACACGTATCTCGGTCGCGTGTCCTGAGTGATATACTGAGCGTTCGGGCACGCGCACGACGCGCCCACCCTCGCGGAAGTGGCGGAACTGGCAGACGCACCAGCTTGAGGGGCTGGCGGCCGCAAGGCCGTGAAGGTTCGAGTCCTTTCTTCCGCACCAATTAACTTGTTCTACGAGAACGACTTCTCGCCGACGATGGAACCCGTCTCCACGATGTCTCCACCCGCGACGGCGGGTGGACGGGATTCTAGGAGCCGAATGGCACTATCGAGCGTTGTCGCGCTCAGGTGCATGTAGCGCTGGGTCGTCGCCAGATCTCTATGCCCCGCCAACTCTTGGATCGCTCGCGCCGGGGCGCCTCGCATGGCGAGATGTGAACAGAACGTGTGCCGCAGAATGTGCGGACCGGTGTTCTGCAATGCCGCTCGGTGCGCTGCGCGCTGCACCCGCACGACAACCGCGCTTTCCGATAGACGGCCGTCGTCCCGTCCCGTCAGCACCAGCGGCGCGCGCAAATGGCGGTGTTCGCGCAACGCGGCCGCCAGTCTGGCCGTCATCGGCACGTGTCGGAGCCGTCCTCCTTTCGTGGTGGACACGTGGCCTCGCCAATCGTTGCGCTCCACACAAAGCTGTTTCGCCTCCTGATTGACGTCACGCCACCTTAACGCCCGCATCTCGCCGGATCGCAAGCCGGCATCTCCGCCGAGCAGCACGCACGCCAAGGTCGTGGAGTCGAGCGCGCGCGCCGCCGCGATCAGGCGCTCGTAGTCATCGAAGTCGTAGAATTCGACAGAGCCCTGACTCGTCTTCAGCAGCCGGATCGTGCAGGGCACGTAAGGGATGACGCCCCACTCGACCGCCTTCTTCAACAGCGTACTCAGCACGGTCAGCACGTTATTGACCGTCTTTGGCGCCCGGTCCTCAAGACGACGCTTCAACCGCTGCACGTCCTCCGCGGTGATCGCGTCCAGCGACTTCGCCCCTAACGTGGGCAGGAGGTGATTGCGCAGGATACTGTCCTTGTGCGCAATGCCTCCGAGCTTCTGCTGATTCGCACGCGCATGTTCATCAAGAAACCGCGGCGCGAATTCTCTCAGTGTGGGCACCTCCTGCTCTTTCTTGGCGAGGCCGTGAATCAGCAGGTACCGTTCGCGGTCGTCACCCCAGCGTTGCGCGGCCGATTTCGAGCCTACTGGAGCCTTGCTCCGCTCACGGTGCCGCGTGCCGTTTGGCAGCCGGAAGACAATGTCCACCTCCCAGCCGCCCCTTTTGTACGGTCGAACAGTCACACTCATCGCGTTCCCCCTCCTCGCGATGACGTGGACTTCTGGTCTAACCAGTCTAGCAAATCGGCCGAGCGAATGAGGCAGCGTCGGCCGATTCGCGTCACGCCCGGCAACTGCGCGCGTTCGGCCATGGCGTAAACGGCCTTGCGACTGGTGCGAAGCAGCGAGGCCGTCTCATCCACCGTCAGGAGCGTCGGGAGATCGTTCGGATTCATGTGCCACCCCGTGCGAAAAGCGATGCTTGATTTCCCGGGCGCCGCACAAGGCGGCACCCGGGAGCAGTCGTCAAGCGTCAGGCGACTTCGTCTCTGGTCTGGTCCTCGTACTCGGCGTACGCCTGCAGCACCAGGTCGCGAATACGCTCCTGTGCGTTCGCTTCGGAGATGGGTCGCAACAGCGCGAAGCTGCGCCGCTCACCGTTGACGGAGTACTGGCGCGCCGGGAACGTGACGTTCCGGCCACCGCCGCCGCGGCGTTCCCACACGGAGAAGCCGATCAGCTTCAAACCGTCGAAGACGCCGTCGGAGAAGTGCAGCTCGGCATCGGCGAGTTTGCCGGCCGGCTGACCCTTGTCGTTCGCGATGATCTTGACCACCATGATGTGACCTCCTGAAAAGCCCGCCACTCGGGCGAGCGGTTAACGCTGACGTGGGGGTTGAGCGAGTCATGCGGTCACCGCGCTGAGGGCCGCCCCTTTCAGGCGCTGCCACAGCCAGTGCTGCAGGGTGTTCAAGGCAACGAGGCCTGGGTCGGCTCGCAGCAGGTGGTGCTGCTGGCCGCGATACTTCGCTCGTTGCCAGGCGAGCTCCATCGCGTCGACGAGCACCAGTCGGGCTGGACCGCTCGTCTGCGTGACGTCGTGAATGAACGGATCCGCAACGAATCCCGCAAGATCCGCGAATGGACCTGTGTGCAGCGTGACCGTCGCCGGCGTGTCGAGTTCGGCCGGAGCGGTGGTGACGAAGGCGAAGTACTGGCGCGTGTGGCGGCCGATCGTGACCGTGACGCTGGGCGTGATCGACAGTTGACGCATCGTGGGTGCTCCTTTCGGAAAACGTGCTGATAGATTCCCGACCATCACGTAGCGGCCAAGACATGGCTTCGCCGAGGACGCCGTCAAGGCCGTAAGCCCCGCTTCGCGGGGGCGCCGCAACGCGGCGCGCCTTGACGGCGCCGAGGCGAGCCATAGACTCGGGGCGGTGATGGTCGGGACGGGTGGACGGAACTGCCGTGTGGATCCGAGCCGCTCGGCGGCAGCGAGACACGCAGCGACTGCGCCAGGCGTGTCAGGCCGTCGCGCCGCCAACTCTGGCGCAGCGCGACGGCGCTCGCGAGCACCCACGGCCACTGGCGCCGCGGGATGCAATCGAGCGTGCCGACGAGATCCGCAAAGAGATCGTCGGGATAGAGTTCCTCGACGACCGCTTTCAGGAGTGCGCGTGACCACGTGAGGTGTCGGGCGCGTGCGGCAAACAACCGCAACTCGCGCGGACGGATCTCACGCCGCCACCGGTCCGCATCGAGGTCCTGCTTGGCTCTGACACCTGCCTCGAGGTACTCATCGATGTCGGTGATGCCGGTTCGAATTCCGCGCATGGCTCCTCCTCTCACGGCTGACGACGCGCGTTGAGGCGCGCGGCGACCTGTGCGGAGGGCCTGGGCGGTCCGCGTGAACGGCGGTGTATGTTGGGAGCCGGCGGGGATGTACCCGCGCGGCGAGGACCAGGGTTACTGAACCGTGGTCAGGAGGCGGCTGGCGGCGCGATCGAGCGTGTATCGTCCGTCCTGCCAGGGCGTGCCCTGACTGAGTCGCGTCAGTCCTTGCACGTAGCCCCAGACGGAACGGGGATTGGTCTCGTGCGCTTCCGCCAGGCGGTAGGCCTCCGCAGCTTGCCTCTGCGACACCTCGAGTCGCGTCACAGCTGTGTCAATCACGGC
>DASXLB010000063.1 GCA_036496585.1 Vicinamibacterales bacterium | reverse complement strand
GACGAAACCAGCGCACGCCGCGGCAAGAGCCAGAGGGCGACACCGATGAACGGCACGTAGGAAGCGACGTTGACGGCGAAGCACGCGACGAGTCCGACGCTGGAGATCAGCGCGCCGGCCAGCGCCGGGCCGAGAATGCGTGAGAGATTGAACTGCGTCGAGTTGAGCGCCAGGCCGTTCCCAACCTGATCGCGTGTCAGGATCGACGGCGCGATGGACTGAAACGAGGGCATGGAGAGCGCGTCGGTAATTCCGACGATCAGCGAGAGCACGATGACCATCCATGCGTCAATTCGGTGGGTGATCAACAGAAGGATGATCGCCAGCGGACAGAGCATCTGAACTGATTGGAAGGCGGCAATCACGGTACGACGATCCGCGCGGTCGGCGAGCCGCCCTCCCCAGATCGTGAGCAGCCAGGCGGGTGCGTCCACGACGAAGGAGTCAAGACCGATCAGAAATGGCGAGGCGCCCAGAGTCACCAGGAGCCACGGTTCCGCCACCTGCTGAGCCCATGTCCCAATGCTCGAAAGCAGGCTGGCGAACCACAACGTGCCGAATTGCCGCGTCCCCAGCAGCCCGACCGAGTGACGAAAGGTCTTCAACCACTGCGTGGTCAAGGTCGGTCCAAGCAGCTCTGAGGGATCCAGCGGCGTCGTTCGGAAGACATGGCGCAGATGATCATCCAGGACACGATGGCGCGCAACTCGAGTTCATTGCCTTGCGCTCTGGTGCGCGTGTCTGGGGTGATCCGTCCGAGCCTTCCTGTCCAGCAAGTCGTCGCACTCTCTTGCGTCGGCGTATCCCGTGCGTGGAGACCTGACACGTGGCGGCAATGATCAGGCAACCGCATTGCAGTGATCGGTATCGGGAACCCCGCGCCGACGGAAATCCGGCAGCGGCGCTTTCCAAAAGGAGCCAGTCATGGCGCTTCCGACACTCGTGGCGGCTTTCGTGGCCGGAGTTCTTCTCGCCGTCGGGACCGGGCGGTGGGTTCGCCTCGCCCGAATGAGGTCCGCGGCCAAGCGTTGGTAGTCGGCCTCGTCGCCATGGCATCGACAGCAGGAGAGGGCCGATGAAACTGTTGCTCGCGGTTGACGGCTCGGGGTGCGCTCAGGCCGCCGTCGAGGCGGTCATGAAGCACTTCCGCCGTATTGGGACTGAGGTGCGGGTGGTCCACGTGCTCGACTGGCCGAAGGAACTGCCCTCATCTCTCGCGTTCGGTGAAGGTCGCGGAGCGGCGCACGCCGTGCTCCACGCCGAGGACATCGCGCGTCAGGACGCACACCTACTGCTTGCCCGTGTCGTCGATCGACTCACGCGCGGCGGTTACACTGCCACCGCACACTTGGTCGAAGGCGGGCCTCGGCAGGCGATCACGACGATGGCGAAGGACTGGCCGGCGGACGTTGTCGTCGTCGGCTCACACGGCCGTCACGGGCTGGATCGGCTGTTGCTCGGCAGTGTGTCCGAGAGCGTGGTCCGCCAGGCCCAGTGTTCCGTGTTCGTTGTGCGCGAAGGCGCGCACGCCGCTGCCACCGGCGTCCCAATCCCGAAGAATGAGGTCGGCGTCGACATCGTGGCGACAGGCCCTGGCAATCTCCGGAGCACGGGCGGGGGCCAAGTCGAAACCGCCGGTTTCTCTGGAATTCGTGAGAGGGTCGGCGTAGCTGCCGGAAATCCGGCAGCGATCGGCCGGACCTGAGGAGGGGACATGCGGTGGACAACGTTAGTGGCCGTGGCGTCCGGCGTCATTGGCCTGCTCGGTGCGAGCGTGCGCGCGCAGTCGCCGGCCTCGCCCGTCACGCCAGTGTCGGGCCAGAGTTGGATTCGGACGCTGGGCATCGACTATCGCGACACCAGCCTCGGACGCGGCGCCGGCCGCTATGGTCCCAGCCCGAACGATCTGGCAACCGATCGCAAGCCGCTGCAGCTCACACTCGCACCGACCGTGACGGTGACGGGCGAAGATCTGTATCGCATGAGCTGCCAGGCCTGCCACCGCGCGGAAGGCACCGGCGCACCGCCTGAGATCAAGTCGGTGCTGCCAGTTGTGCAGGGCTCGACGCTGCAGCAGATGCAGGGAAAGGTGACGCGCGAGGACCTCTACACGCGCATCGAACGAGGCGGGCAGAAGATGCCGTCGCGCGGGTATCTCGCGCGGACCGACATCGATGTCCTTTACGCGTATCTCGCGACGCTGGCCGGCGCGAAGGACACAAGGGGCGCGAAGGAGACTGTCAGCGTCGATCGGCTCGGCGAGTTCGTCGTCAAGGGCACGTGCCACATCTGCCACGACGCGACCGGGCCGCGGCCGAGCGACAAGGCGATGCTCGATGGCGCGATTCCGTCGCTCGCGAGCGTCATGACCGACCGGTCGATCTCCGACTTCGTCAACAAGGTGGAGCGCGGCGCGCCGGCCGTCATGGGCGATCCCGCGGTGCCGCACCGGGGGCGGATGCCGGTCTTCTATTACCTTACCGACACCGAGATCGCAGCGGCGTACAAATACCTGCACGCGTATCCGCCCAAGCCCTGAATGCGACGGTGCGACGATCGATGAGATCGTGCAACCGTTGCAGAGCTTCGACGCCGATGTGATCGCCAACGCGATCCGCCAGCAGTCCTCCTCCGCCGCGCACCGCCTTGCCCGGTCGGTCGCGCGGGCTCGCGCGGAGGTCGCGGCGGGCGGTTAGGCGTCGCGTGTGTCCATCGCGCGACCGTTCATGAGCGTTACCGAATCGTGAAGTCCATCATGACGATGACGAGGACGTCGACCGGAACGCCCGCGAGACGTCCCGGCTCGAACCGCCACTGAGATACGGCGGCCACCGCCCGATCGTCAAGACCTCCAGAATCCAGCGAGCGGACGATCTGGATGTGCGACGAGCGACCGTCACGAGTGACGACGACCTCTAGGACAACGGTGCCTTGAATCTTGCGGAGGAGCGCCTCGCTCGTGTAGCTCGGCCTAATCTCGAGAATGACCCGCGGAGAGGTCACCGCACCGCCAGCCTGGTAGACGCCGCCACCGGTGCCGCCGCCGGAGCCAGAGCCGAGACCTGGACCGCGGCCTGAGCCAATTCCGGTCCCGATACCGGTGCCAACCCCGCCGCCGGAGCCTGGACCGGTTGACGCGCCGACCGACACGCCACTAACTGGCAATCCAATCTGCTCGAACCAGCCGGATGCCATCGGCTTCGCGTCGAGCACGATCGACGGGAGCGGTGACGCCTGCCCGGCTCGCGCCGGCGCATCGGTCGCCACCGGCGCAGTCAGGGGCAACCGCGTTCGCACTCGCAGGGTGGTCAGATCGGAGCCACGCCCTGCGCGCGACGAATGGGCCCTGGCTGCTGATTTCCTCCGCCACCGCCGCCGCCTATGCGTTGCGGGTCGGGCGCGAGAAACACGATGTGACGGACGTCGAGCGTCTCGTGCGCGGCCACACGTTCGGCACAGCCGGCATCGTCAGTGGCTCCGGGCGCGAGCGTGACCATCCCCACGATCATGACCGCCGTGAGGTGCAGCGCCGCGGAGACCGCCAGCGTCGGCAGCGCACTGGACCCGCGGTGCAGCAATCGCGGTGTGGGCGGCTCATCCTGGTCGAGATGCAGCACGGCCAGGAGATCGCAAAGCGGATACCGCTGGAACTGGGTCGTCCGGCCGGCCTTTGCCGAGACGCTACCGTCTGGGCTCTGACCGAGCTGATCTCAGCCGGGAAATTTCCCTCAAGCGAATCCCAAGAATCCCCACGCGCGTTCTTGCCACGGAAGACGAAACGTCGATCCGCAGATCGATTGACACTGCTGCGACTCCACCGGCGGCGTTGCTGGCGCGAAGGTTGCGTCCGTGAAAGGGGACATGGCGACTACCAGCGCTGAACCCAAGACGATCTACTGGCACCGCGATCTGCCGCCCCTGGACGCGCAAGCGATAGGCGAGCACGTCATAGAGGCTGTCAGCGCTCGGGTACCCGACACGATCTCGCATCGAGACGACTTGTGGAATCGCTGCGAGGGGGAACTCATGGTCAACACGCAGGCACGGTTGCGCCAGGAACTCGCCCGTCTTGGCGGCCGCTGCGCACGCGTGCTGCGCGAATCGATCGAGACACGGCACAACGGCGCCACGGCCGAAGCGTGGCTCCATGGTTCCTTCACCTACATGCTGTATCGCTGATTGAGAGCGAACGCGATGAAAGGTTCGTTTGGTCACTGCGGTCAATACCGCAATCGCATCACCGTTTGCTGGCTCGGCGGGGTTGAGGAATCCCTTTCGTCCTTGCAATCAGAGAGCGCCTCACACTGACGGGCTCAGCGGCCGAGCGGATGCGCGAAATAGCGGACGCCCTCAGGCCACGCACCGGGGTGATGCTCGAAGCCAACCTTGGTCGATGTCTTGAGGTAGTTCCGCACGCCCGCCTGCGTGATCTCCGGACCGTTCTCCTCCAGCAGCCGTTCGGATCGCAGCGCTGGCCGTACGATCGCGATGTGGCCGGGCCTGTGGGGATCCGGATTCTCATAGACGATCGCGACGAGACTGCCGGCGTTCGCAAGCGTCTGTGCGTCCTTGGCGGTCTTGATCTCGCGCCACCCGCTCTGCTCGCCCGCGGACGAGTGGAACCAGGCCGCCTGCGCGTTGGCCAGCAGGATCTGGCCATGCTCGGGCGGCCGAAGCATGTAGACGCCGAGGCGCTCGCCGACGGCGGCCGCGAACGCGCTGCAATGCGTCGCTTTGCCGGGCCCTTCGTAATCGGCGTCCTTGTCCGGTTCGCCGGTTTTCCAATTGACGTGCTCGTGGTCCAGCCAGAGCGACTCGACGTTGCTCGCGTCCAGCACTTCGAGCAGTTTCTCTGCCGCGGGCGCGAGCGTGCCGCAGCAGGACCGCTGCGGGGGCGCGGCCGCGCGAATGACGCCGGGAATTGCGCTGACGGCGACCGCGATCACCAGCATCGAACGAAGACTCATGTCGATTCCTCCCAGCTCCCGCCGCGGCTTCGTCAGAACGTCTTAGGCGGCGCAAACACAAACCGCGCGTCGTCGAGCGTGGGATTCGGCTGCGGCTCGAAGGTCACCGTGCTTCGATTCAGGTTGCCGGCGGGACCCCCTTCCGCCGTGTCCTCGAAGACGCGCCGCACGAGCAGCGTCTGAGCGTCGACCCACACGGTCATCCGCCGCACGTTGACGACTCTCCCGGACGCCCGGTACACGGACTTGCCGACGCCGGCGAGCTTGTAGCAGCTATGGCCGTCGATCGCTTCGGTCCCCGCGAGCGACGCGCCGCCGAATTCGGTCAGCGGACCGGTCAGGTCCGCCTGCGGGAAGAGCCATGGCGAGAGCTGCATCAGCGCGTTGAGTGTCGGCTCTCCGCCGGCGATGAAGGCTCCTCCGCCCTCGCCCTTCCCATACGTCTCGGCCACGCCCGTCGCCTGCCACCACGAGTGGAAGGCAGCATCGTCGGCCCACACGACGAACCGATCGGCCTTCTCTTCCCTGACGAAATCGAACAGGAAGTGGCGCGGCGCGCGGTACGCCGTCTTGAAGGTGTGATGTTCGTGCAGCACGCCCCCGGGAGGACCAAACTCCGTATCGACGGTGCCGGAGTCCGCATAGGACTTGAGAGCGGCGTAGGCCGCCTGGCTACGCGTCAGCAGCTCGTCAGCCGAGGGGGGGACCGGCCGGGCCGCCTGCGCCCATGCCACCGACGCGCAGGCGCCCGCCACGACGAGCGTTCGAAACGTCTTCATTGCTTGACCAGCTCCACGCGGCGATTCTTCGCACGGCCCTCGAGGGTCGCGTTGGTATCCTTCGGCTGCGACTTTCCGAAGCCGGCCGTCGAGAGCCGCGCCGCCGTAACACCGTAGCGGCCCACGAGCGCGGTGCGAACGGCGGCGGCGCGGCGCTTCGACAGATCGAGGTTGTAGTCGTCGCGGCCGAGGCCGTCAGTGTGCCCGTTGACGCCGAGCTTCCAGTCCGGATGCCGCTTGAGAACGTCGGCGATGTCCTTCAACGTGGGATCGGACTCCGGCCGAATCACGTCGCTGTTGAAGGTGAAGTAGATGCTGTAGACGTCGGCGCGGCCCGATTCCGCGAGCTCGCGCTCGATGGCACTCCCACCGCCCGCGCCGTCGCCCGTGCCCGCGCCTGCACCGCCGCCCGCACCGGCTCCCGCCCCGCCACCTGCGCCGGGTCCACCGCCGCTCTCCGGCGGTCCGCCGCCGCAGCGCGTCGTGATCTTGATCACTTGCAGCGACTCGCGGTCCCCGGCCGGGCGCGGCTCGATGCCCAGCTCCTTGGCCTCTTCCTTGGAGATCGCTTCCACGTGGCCGATGCCGATTCGGAACTTCAGCGTGAGCGGATTCGCCGGGTCGTCGAGAAAGAAGAACTCGGACTGGTCGCCGAAGAAATCCCCAGCCGCCTGGATCGCCGGAAGTGACACGGGCACGTCGTTCAAGAGGACAGGCATCATCACCGCGGCCTTGCCGACCCGCGCGACGCTCGCCACTTCCTGGTTGTCGTAGACATTGGGGTGCTGCTCGCGATCGATGCCGGGCTTCTGCACGTTGAACCCGATGAAGATCCCCATCGAGGTCTCGCCCTTCGTCTTGAGCTCGTTCAGCACCGTGGCTGACGTGCCGATCGCCGTCGTCTCTGGGATCAGCTCCGGAAGCAGGGGCGAGAACTGCTGCAGGTAGAGCGTGGCACTGCGGAGGTCGCTCCGGCGCACCGTGCGAATGAGGTTGGTCTGCTGCAGTTTCGGCTTGTCATCGACCAGATCGTCCATGACCATCCGTTCGGTCGAGTACTTCACCCGGACCTCGCTATCGGTCACCGCCAGGATCGTCTTGATCGACTCGTAGTCGCCGTCGGGATCGTTGACGGCCGTCACGACCGTCAGGCCGGCGCACAACGGAATGGCGGGCGCCGCTGCTGGAATCGTCCCCGTACGAGCCACAGAAGTCAGTGCCAGGCCGAGCGCGATCGCCAGCCCGGCGAGACGACCCTTCACTTCGCTTTTCCGGCGATGTAGCTGCCAGGCAGCCCGAGGCCGGCGGCCTGCATGAACGAGGCGGGCCCCGCCTGGACGACGCCAAATCCCTCTGGCTGCACGCCGGCAGCGACCATGCGCTCGCCACTCGAGCTGGTGAGCACGAACAAGCCGCCCGCGGTCTTGCCTTCAGTCAGCGTCGCGACCGGAATCACCTGCTTGTTGTAGACGACGACATTGCCGAGTCCGTCCTCCGCATACATGCCGGCGCGTTCGCCGGCTTGATCGAAGACGAACGCTCCTCCGTGTTGTTGAAATTCGCCGATGGCCGCGACCGGGGACTTGCCGTCTTTCGAAAAGACCATCAACCGGAAATCCCCATCTTTCTTCGTTCCGAACCTCGCGCGGATCGTGTCACCAGTAGCCATCTGAAGACCGCTCTCGGTCGGGTCGGCGGAGATGAACACCGACTGCGCTCGCGCCGCGTCGGTCGCGCGGACGAAACCACCGGTGGTGCGCGCACCCAATCGCACCACGGCGTCGCCCCCGGGGTTGTAAAGGATGGCGTCCCGGTCCTCATTCACGGAGAAGACGCGCTTGCCATTGCGGTCCATGACTTCGAACGGGACAGGAACACGCCGCGTCAGCCCGGTCAGCTTCGCCTGACCCTCGAGCTCCGCAATGCGCCGTTCGAGCGCCTTGACGCGCGCGTCGGTCGTGCCCGGGGTCTCGTCGGGAGCCTGAGCCGGTGGCGGCTCGGCGGATCGTCTGAAGAACATGCTCGTTTGACCGGCCGGACACAACGAGCGGATCGGGGTGACACGCAGCACGCCCTCGGGTGCCGCGCACACATGCACGACGTTGGGTGGCGCCGGGGTCTGCGCTCGCAGCTCGGTCGTGATCCAGCCTGCCATCGCGGCGGTCGCGCACCCGGACGCGAAGACCAGCCCAAGTCGAAAATGCTTCATCATCTTTATCGTTGACCCCCGCCACCACTCGGACTGCACTGCTCGGCGGCGGCACAGCCGAGGAAGTAGCTCCCCGGTAAACCGCTGCCCGGGACCAGCGGAAACCCGGAGACCGGACCCGCCAGCACCACGCCGTAGCGATTCTGGGCGACGCCGAACTTCACCATCGGCTCGCTCGTCGCGTCGCCGATCGCGAGCAGGCCGCCGCCGGTCGCCCCTTCGGTGAGGGCCAGCACCGCCTCGCCCGCGGCATTCTGGACACGGACGCTGCCCTTGCCGTCGACGACCGACATCATGGCGCGGAGGCGGCCCACAGGGTCGCCGATGACCATCGCGCCCGTTCCTGCTTGCGATTCGCCGATCGCCGCCGCCTGGCCGGCCGGCCCCAGGACGCGAAGCGAGTAGTTCCCAGCCGGTTGTCGCCCGAAATCGGCGCGCCGCTGGCCACCCTGGGTCAACAGGAGCCCGCCGGCATCTCCGGCCACGCCAAAGGACACCTCCTGGCTGCCCTGCCCCCTTGCCGTGACGAACCCGCCGGACCCCGCGGCTCGCAGCTCGACGAACGTCTCTCCGTCGGCCGCGCGGATCAGGACTTTGCCGGTGAATACCTGAAGAATCGGGCGCCCCGATCCGTCCAGGACTTCAAACAAGGGTCCGTTTTCGAGCGCCGTCGCGCGTGCCTCCAGCCTGCCGAGGAGATCGACGCTCGCCGGTGACGCTTTATCGCCTTCGGCCTGAGGGTTCCAGGGATTGCCGTAGTCGCCCTCCGTCGTCGAGGGGGACAGGCGCATGGAGGTCTGTCCGGACGCGCACGTGCCAGTCGCTCCGGCCGCGTGCATGATGCCGTCGGCCCCAACACAGACCACGATCGCGCTGGGCGCGCCCGGCTGCGACGCGTCAGCCCCGGCGCTGGCCGTCGGATGACTGGGCGCAACCACGAGGGAAAGCAACAGGGCGACGACGATCGCCAGCGAGCCGCCGACGCGAACGCGCGTGCGTAGGGCGCCCCTTACCGTGGTCCTCGCCTCTACAGACATAATCGGTCGTCCTGATAACAGGCGTTCGGCGATCCGTCCGGTGACTCGGACTCCGCCGTCGGGCGGGAAGTATATCTTCAAATGGCGAAGGTGATCCGGCGGCCCGCGCCCTCAGACTCGGTCACAGGTGACATCGCGGTGGGGGCGGATATGATCGCCGCGTGAGATTCCGACCTATCGTCACGCTCTGGCTCGCCATGGCGGCGATGCTGCCGATCAGGCCTTCGCAGCCCGGCGCACCCATCGTGATCCTGATCTCCATCGACGGCTGGCGCTGGGACTATCTCGATCGGGTCAACGCGCCAACGTTGAAAGTGCTGGCCGCGGACGGCGTGCGATCCGAGGGACTGATTCCGTCGTTTCCTTCCGTCACCTTTCCCAATCACTACACCATCGTCACTGGCCTGCTGCCAGACCATCACGGCATCATCGCGAACGCGATGCTCGATCGATCCATAGGACCTGACAAGTTCACAATGGCGGCGCCCACCGCTCGGGATCCGCGCTGGTGGGGAGGCGAGCCAATCTGGACGACGGTCATGCGGCACGGGGGCCGCAGTGCGGCGATGTTCTGGCCTGGATCGGAGGCGATCCATCCGACCTATTGGCGACCGTTCGACGACACGCTGCCCAACGCCGAGCGCGTGAAGCAGGTGCTGGCGTGGCTGGCGCTGCCCGAAGGCGAGCGGCCCTCGTTCAATACGATCTACTTCAGCGACGTCGATCACGCCGGGCACGACTTCGGGCCAGACGCCGCTGAAACGGCGGCGGCCGCTGCCCGTGTTGATGCGGCGATCGGCAGTCTCGTGCAGGGCGTTCGCGCGCTCGGCCTCGAACCCCGCACCACCTACGTTGTCGTGTCGGATCACGGCATGGCGGCGACGAGCGAGAGCCGCCTCATCTACCTGGACGATTATGTGGGGCCAGACGACGTGGAGGTCGTCGATACGACACCGAACGCTGAGATGAATCCAAAGAGCACGCTATCGGCCGACGCCATCTACAAACGACTCGTCAACGCACATCCGGCGCTCGCTGTTTATCGGCGCGCCGACTTACCCGCCTGGCTCCACTACGGCACGAACCCACGCATCCCTGCGGTGCTCGCGCTGGCCGACCTTGGTTGGACCATCACTTCGCACACGGCCGCCGAGGCGCGCCATGCGCAAGGTCGCAGCTTCAACGGCGGTGCGCACGGCTACGATCCGCGCTATCGCGAGATGCACGGACTGTTCGTGGCGGCGGGGCCGCGTCTGCGCCGCGGGGTCGTCCTGCCGGAGTTCAGGAACGTCGACATCTACGGCCTGCTCTGCGAACTACTCCAGGTGGCGCCAGCGCCGAACGATGGCGACCTGCGCGAAATCGAGCGTGCGCTGAACCGCTGACGTGGCCGGCCGCAAGCCTCGCTCACACAGCACGACGACGTCATGATCGTCGCCGAGCGCACTGCCGTGACCGCTCCACACGGCCGACTCTCTCCGCGACCGGCGGAGGCTCAGGCCGGTGTCATACTGACTTCATGCCGTCCCGCATCGACGAACTACTCGAACGCATCGTCGGGCTCGAGCGAGAGCTCGAAGTCGAGTTCGCACGTGCGCGCGAGGCGTCGCGCTATCGGATCGCGAGCGGCCGTGTGCGATTCGAGCGCGAGGTTCATGATGCACACAAAGGCCTGAAACACGGCTTTGCGCGGTTCCTGCGCGACAGCAGCATCCCCAACCTCGTGACGGCGCCGATGATTTACCTGGTGCTCATCCCGATCGCGTTGTTGGACGCGTGGATGACCCTCTACCAGGCCGTGTGTTTCCGCGTGTATGGCATCGCCCGCGTCCGCCGGTCGGCATACGTCGTCATCGACCGACAGCACCTCGCGTATCTGAACGCGATCGAGAAGCTCAATTGCGTCTATTGTGGATACGCAAACGGGGTGTTCGCCTACGTGCGTGAGATTGCCGGCCGCACGGAGCAGTACTGGTGCCCGATCCGGCATGCGAAGCGGACCCGCGCCCCACACGAGCACTATCGCCATTTCGTCGACTACGGCGACGCCACGGGATATCAGCGGCGTCTCCTGCCGTTGAGACAAGAACTACGGGAACTCCGGCGCGACGATGAGCGCTAGAGCACGGCGGATGACGACAGAGCTCAGTCCTTCACTTGAGCGTCTTGTTGATTTGCGCGACCGGGAACGCGTTCACGAGATCGCCGAGCCCCGCGAGCGCGGACTTCTGGTCCGAGAAAGCTGCAGATTTGAACGTCAGGAAGGCCCCGCTGTCGAGCGTGACCGCAATGGTGCCGTCGGTCTGGACCGACGCCGGCAATCCGGCAACCTTCACCTGCTGTCCGGCCTGCATTCCCATCCGGGCGATGCCGCCGATCAGGCCACCGAGCGAGCCGCTTCCGCCGCTGCCCGCCGTCAGCGACACGTCGGCCGAGTACGTCTGCTTCTTGTAGGTGGCCGAGACGTTGTTGAACCCGGCGACCGTATTCTGCTGCAGATTCCCACGCGTCCAGCCCGCAACCGTCTGCGGGAATTGCTTGCCAACTTCTCCCTGCAGCTTCTGATCGAGCGCCGTGAGGCAGGCCTGAGCTTTTTCGTGTGCGGCCGAATAGTTGCCGGCTTTGCTCAAGCTGTCGATCTGCGAGCATGCGTTCAGGCCGCTGTCGCCGACGTCAAGCTGCGCCATCGCGTTCCGCGCTCCAGCCAGGAGCAGTCCGAGCGCTAAACCACCCGCAATCATCGTTCGCATGAGTTCCTCCTTCGACGACTCCACGTGCCGCTTGCGAGCGAGTCGGCTGACCGCAAGCCCGGCTTTCAATACGGAGCCAAAGCGCGAGCGTATACCAGCCGAACGCTCCGAGGGAAGCGCAAGTAGAGGAAAAGACATGCCGCCAGGGCGAAGAGGCGCGACGCCACCGTCGCCGTGCTGCTCGTCATTGGTGCGGTGAACGTCGCCAGATGCTGGTCCAGGCGACGGCGCGGCGGCGCG
>DASXLB010000062.1 GCA_036496585.1 Vicinamibacterales bacterium | reverse complement strand
TGTCCACGACCGGCGCGACGCGGTACTTATTCAGGAACGGGCGATTGTCCACGAGAGCGCGCACCAGGTTGAGCACCAGCGTGGTCTTGCCCGCCTTGTATTGCGCGACGAGCAGGACGCGCTGCCCATAGACCATCAGGTCCGCGACGCGGTACGGCAGCGGTTGGGTCTTATGCGCCAGGCGCTCCGCAAGCGTGCGCGGCTTCGGAATCGGCTTCGGCGGATGCTCTTCGGCACGCACGCGCTTGTCGGCGGCGAGTTGTGCTTTGCGCTTCCTGTAAGCCGCGTCGGTCAGCTTCTCATGCGCGAGGCGTTCGGCATCCTCAGGCGTCGCGTTGACGATCTCAGTGATGGCGCTCATCGTGTGACTGCTTTCGCGAGGGTGGCGCGCCGATAGCTGGTCGCGTTCCACTTGGGGCGCATCAGCGCCGTCTGACGGAATAGGCGATCCACCTGATCGAGATCGCCTTGGCACCAGTACGCGAGGATGGTCACCAACGCCTGATCGGCGCGGCTGTGATCGCCGTCGTAGTCGGACACGTCGCCGCGCACCAAGCGGATGAACTTGTCCGCCTGCGGCGTCGCGAGAACGCGCTCGACGACTTGATCGTCAGTGAACCGTTCGATGTTCTCGGTGCCGCGCGTATCGCCGATGCGCAGCCAGGACGGCACCGGGCCGCGCATCCCGGGAGAATGCTGCACGGTGAACCAGTTCTCGATCAGCGGCGTCAGATCGGTTGAGGGCGTCGCGACATCGGCGTGGCAGCAAGCCGCGCCAGTGATGGCGATGAACCGCGCGCCCGCCCACGTGGTGAAGGCCGGCGGCGTCATGCTGAACTTCACCTCGCCGCCGTAGCGGGACGCTCGGCCGATCACCTTCAGGCCGGTGCCGCTCGGGGAGAGTTCGTAGTACGCGGCGCACTCATCGAGACGGGCGACTGCGCCGGCGGCCTCGGGAACGACGCTGCCGTCAGCGGCGATACAGTCGTCGAGATCGATGCCCGCCCAGCCGTCGCCCAAGGCGAAGCCGATGCCGGTGAACATGGCGGTACGGTACGCGTCGAGCGCTTCACCGAACGACGTCCACGTGGAGGGATCATTCGGCTTGGCGGCGTGGCCGTTCGTCTGGCATGGCAGCTTGATCCAGCGACCCTGCTTGCCGTCCTTGTCGCTCCAGACGGAGCGCCAGCACATCCAGCGGCGTTCGATCTTGAGGGTGTCGGGGATCGCCGACGCGTTGACGGTGAGGAACGTCGGGACAGTCATCGTCCCACCCCCGCAAGAAACTGCACCGCCGCGTCATACGTCGGGAGATTGCTTCGGAGAAACTCCCACTTCGCGCCCGTGACGCCGTAGGGTGCGCGGGCCGCGTACCATCCACCTCCGCGCATCGGGCCGACCACGTAGGTCTCTCCGGCGACGCGCTTGTAGAAGTAATTGCGACGCGCGCGCCACTTCCCCTTCACGAACGCGAGTGCGGTCTGCGGGTCGCATCTATCGAGGTGGGACTTGACGCACTCACTCCCGACAATCTTGCGCAGGCTGCCCTGCTCGAGGTGAAACGCCCATCGGATCTTGGCGCCGCACGCCTGGCAGTACGTGCCCGTATCACGCACCGCTACGAGAGTCCAGTTCTTGGTCACGACGCTGCCTCATTGATGGGCGCGGCTTCAAGCCAGCGGTCGAGATCGACGGCGCGGAATCGGACGCGGCGACCACCGTTGACGCGGTACGCCTGCAGCTTGTTGGCGCGGACGGCGCGACGAAGCGTTGCCACGTCGCAGCGCGCGTAGGTTTCGGCTTCCTTCGGCGTCAGCCAGACGGTGGCGTTAGGCGCGCTGGTCATCGCGGGCCTCCGCACCGGGGGCGAGCAGGGCATCGCTGACCGCGTCCATGACGCGTTCAGGCGCGCAGCCGAGGACGGCGCCGAGCGCTTTCAGTTCGCTCGGCGAGGGGTTGATGCGCCCGTTCTCGATGTGGCAGAGCGTCGGCGCGGTCATGCCCGCCAGCGCGGCGAGCTGGCGCTGTGACAGGCCCCGATCAATGCGGAGAAATTTGCCTCGGAACACGAATACGCTCCTTGCTGCACTCGGCAGCAGAGTTGGAGTTCGTATTCGCGCAAGGTTCCCGGTGGGGTAACAGGCGCTCGTCGCGGCGTTTCCTGACGCCGCAGTCGGATCAGCCTCACGTGTGCCCGGGCGTCGCTTCCGTCAGGTAGTGCGAGCGACGCCCGTTATTCTCTGGCGCAACCGGGGTACTTTGGAGCAAGCGTGCTGACGGCACGCCGTGCGCTGATCCGTTTGTAATAGCGATCTTATCAGGGAAGTCAATAGCGGCCCCGGAGCCGCTACTTGTGTCCAGCGAGGTGCAGCAGGTCGTCCGCCGTAACCCGTAGACCGGACAGCACCTTATCGATGTCTGGCTTGGTCGCCCAATAGCGGCGGTTGTGCGCCGCGCGATCTCCGAGCTTCTTCAACTCCGGAAGCGCCTCGCGCGTTTCGCGCCCCAGCGTCCAATGCGTCTGACTCAACATCGCCGCCACAAGACCAGCCAGCATCATGTAGAGGCCGTCCTTTTGGATCTCCGCCTTCTTGCCATGTTTCTCATAGACGTCGATGATCATGTTCTCGACGAGCTTGCGAATCATGACGGAGCAGGCTTCAAACCACCGCTTCTCGTAGCAGCCATTCGCTTGGATCACGGTGTTCTTGTAGTACGTCGGCGCGGTGGCAAACACCGCCAATGGGATGACGGGCTCGGTGGCGGACTGCGCCGGTCCTGATAGATTCCCCAGGTTCGGGATGATCTGCGTTTCGACGATGAGCGCGATCTGTTTTCGCGCGGCGTCGCGATGACCGAACGAAACGCCCGGGTTTCGCACGGCATCCAGATGTGCGGTGAAGGCGGCGAGATCAAGCGCGTCGATTTGCGTGAGGACGGGTCGAACGAGATTGAAGACCTTCGTAACCTTCACGACTTCATCGTGGAAGCGCCCTGCGTAGACGCCGGTACCGGTCAGCGATTTCTGATTTCGCGATGCGGTCTTGGCGATTTCACAGAGCGCCTCCGCGCCGATGTTCAGCGCTTGAGCGAGTGTCGCGGCTCGTGCCTCGTCCACGCTAGTCGGTGAAGTAGATCCACTGGCCGTTGGCGTGCTTCTCGCGCTTGAGCGTCCCGTTGCGCGTCAGGGCGACCAACGCCGGACTGATGTCGCTGTTCTTCAGGATATGGCCCTTCGTGCTCAACTGCTCGCGGATAGCGCCGAGCGTGCGCTTATCGGCGAAGAACCCTTCGTCCTTGAGACCGATGACCAGCGGTTGCCCACCGGCGGTGTTCCGACGGGGCCGCGCCCCTGCGGTCGACTCATCGCCGTTACCGTTGCCGTTCTCGGGGATCGTCCCGCCGTCGATGATCGACGGATCGATGCCGCCTGACGACGCCGCGCGACCGCGCCCGCGCCGGCGCGTGGCCGCTGGCACTGCGGGCTGCGTTGCGGACGGCGTCGCCCCGCCGCCGATCAATTTCTGCTGCGCGGAGACGAGCGAATTGAACGCGCCAGTGACCTGACCGCCGATTTGTCCTGCCGTTTGAATATCGCCTTCGAAGGTGACCTTCAGCTCCTTCAGCGAGATTTCAAATTTGATGGTCTTCGACGCCGAGGACATAATGCACTCTCCCGGACTTTCGCCCCGTGAATACGCGAATCTACGAGTGTAGCACAGCAGCAAGGGCGAAAGTCTGTTGCCGTGCGAGCACGCCCATTCGGGGCGGGTCCAGACGGTATCAGCACGTCGTGACAGGGTAGGTCACGACGAATGCGAAAGGTGAGAGCGATGCCCAACGAGAACGACACGAAGCCGTGCTACGTCGAGAGGTGCTCGGGCACGATGCGGTTCAGCAACAACGCGCGGCCTCCGGGTTGGGGTGCGGGCACCGGCGTCGGTGACGGCAAGATCGTGTGGGGCGCGCAGGAACAGGCCGGATGGGAATGCAGCGAGGATCGCGGACACTTCGAGTTCGCCAACGGGCAGCGCGTCGAACCGGACGACGACGAATAGCGGCGGTGACACCGTGAGTGACAAACGGCCCTGAAACCGTCGAGCGAATCGCGAGGACCCTCCGGTAAATCCGGCTCTGATCGCTCGTGTCGCCGTATCGTTTAGAGTTTTAAGTCCGATGCGTCTGCCAGTTCCGCCACCCCGGCGCAGCCTGATTGTCTCAGAAATCCACCAGGGGGCGGGTGCGCGAAGGCGGGCTCGGCGGCGGGCGGTCCGTGCCTCCCGCCGCCCGATCCCGTTCGTGTCAGAGCGATCGCAGGAAGTTCAGCAGGTCCTGCTTCTGACGCGGCGTCAGCTGCTGGACGTTGCCGACGACGCCGCTCGCTTCGGAGCCGGTGCTCTTGTGCGCCGCGATCGCCGCCACCAGGTCGGAGGCGCGGCCGTCGTGCAGGAAGAAGAGCCGCTGCCCGAGGCCCCAGAGCGGCGCCGTGCGGAACTCGCGGCCGCTCGCCTCGCCCTGGCTCACGCCGTCGGCGAGGCCGACGCCCATGTCGTGCAGCAGCAGATCGGAATACAAAGGCACGACCTTGGTGGCCAGCATCGGCAGACGGGCCGCGCCGGTCCGCATGGACGCCGTGTGGCACAGGGCGCAACCGACGCTCGAGAAGATCGCCTTGCCGCTAGCGATCGACGCCGCGCCGCCAGGCGTGTCGGGCGACGGCAGCGGCGGCGCCAGCAGCCGCATGAAGACCGAGAACTTCTCGATCGCGCTCGTCGCGTCGATCGGCGTGGCGGCTTCCATCTCCGTCACGCTGTTCGGACCCGGCGAGTTCTGGCACCCCGCGACTTCGTCACGCTCGGTCGGGAACAGCTCATTGGTGACGCCCATCTCGACGTTGTAGGCTTCGCCGGCGAAGAGCAGCAGCGACTTGTTCTGCGCCTTCCAGCCGAAGCGCGCGATGGTGCCGTCGTTGCCGTTGTTGTTCGTCTGCCCGGTGATGGTCCGCCCCGAGACGTGGAAATTGGGCCGCCCCCGAATCCCCAGCGCGGCGCGCGCCGACGCCGTCACCTGTGCCCCCGCGACGATCGCCGAGTCGGGAATCATCTCAATGAGCCCGGCGCCGAAGACCGGCGTCGGAATCCGGAACACGACGTTGTTGTTGGCGGACGCGCCGGCGAAATCCGGCTGCGTCATCGAGCAGCCGTTCGCGCCCGCACGGCCGCTGATCGTGAAGAGCGCGTGCACGCCGCCATCGGCGGAGCCATCCGCATTCCTGACGAATCGCGCTTCACGGACCGGGCCGTGCGAGGTCAGGAACGGCGGCAGGATGTCGACGCCGCCGGCGGTGGCAAAAGCCACTTGCGGGTTCACGGGCGGACTGGAACCGCCGCTCGCCGGCTGCGAATGACAGCCGACGCAACTGTCAAGGTTCAGGCGAGGTCCAAGTCCGTCGGCGATTTCTTCGGATTCGTTGAACTCGGCGCGGCCGGCTTCGAAGAACGCGAGTTGCTGCGCGGTCAACCCGGGAAGCGGGTTACCGGCCCCGGCGGCGCCGGGCCGTGGACCGGGATCCTGAGGCACCACCGCCGTCTGCGTCGCGGCGTGAACCTGCAGTAACAGCAGGCTCGTGCCCGCCAGGCCCAGAAACATCGAGATCGAGCGGCTTCGCATGCTGCTGCCTCCTTCTCGGACACCCCGGGCGGGATGTCTCACAGCGAGCTCGCACACGACGACTACACGCGGCGGACACACCGCCATGCTGGAGACTCGGGAGCGAGCGGCCCATGGCCGCAGGGTGTGCCCCGCGCTCCGCAATCAACTCGCCACCCGCCGCTCGACGCGCGTTTGCAGGGCTTTTTCGACGACGGGCCGGAGGGGTGTCACGGCGGAGCCAGCTTCGCAACTCAGCTATAAGCCGAAGTTACACGGCGCGGCGCCAGGGCGCTCACGCGCGGGGGCGCGCCGTGTGCCCGCGTCAGCCGCGGCGATCGCGGCAAACGACGCTGCACAGACGCTTACGGCGTTCGCCGGACGATCGCACGCGTCGAACCACGTGCGCGAACAACGCGCGCGCGCTTGTGTCAGGATTTCAACTTGTGAATTGTCCCAACTGCGGCGCGCCGATGACGCTCGATTCCGCCCATCCGTGCTGGTCCTGCACGCACTGCGGCAGCGTCGTCTGTCCGGATCCGGCGTCGGACGGCGTGCGCGTCACCGGTGGACCCGGGCATGTGTGCCCGTTGTGCGCCGTGCCGCTCCAGCGCGCGCTGCTCGACGAGCGCGAGCCGATCGAGATCTGCGAACGCTGCAAGGGCACGCTGATGGCGCGGCGGGGATTCGCCGTCACCCTGACGGCGCGCCGGCGGGCGGCGACGACTCCGAGCGTCACGCCGGATCCCGCCGACCCCCGGCAGCTCGATCGACGGGTCGTCTGCCCGAACTGCGCAGCCGCCATGATCACCGATTGGTATTACGGTCCCGGGAACATCGTCATCGATACCTGCCCGGCCTGCGATCTCGTCTGGCTCGACGCCGGTGAGCTGCGGCGCGCCGCCGACGCCCCCGGCGGGGACCGCCTTCCCTGACGGGAGGGAGGCGTGCCCCTCGTGATACCCTGACGCGTTTTCGTTTGAAGATGCCAGAGTCGCCGATCCCCTCCCAGCCGCTGCTCAGCGTTCTCATGCCCGTCTACAACGAATCCCGCACCCTGCGGACGATCGTGGGACGTGTGCTCGCCAGCCCGATCGGCCTGCCGATGGAACTGGTTTGCGTCGACGACGGCAGTCGGGACGGCTCGGCGGAGATTCTCGAGACGCTCGCCGCGACAGACCCGCGCATCCGCGTCTTCCGCCAGCCGCGCAACATGGGCAAGGGGGCGGCGATCATCGCCGCAATCGGCCACATGCACGGCGACATCGGGCTGATCCAGGACGCCGATCTCGAATACGACCCCGGCGACTATCCGGCGCTGCTCGCGCCGATCTTGCAGGGCAAGGCCGACGCGGTGTTCGGGTCGCGGTTCGCCTCGGCCAGCCAGCGTAAGGTGCTGCTGTACTGGCACGGCGTCGCCAACAAGTTCCTCACCGGTCTCACCAACATCCTCAACGACATCAACCTCACCGACATGGAGACCTGCTACAAGGCGGTCCGTGCCGACATCCTGAAGCAGACGCCGCTCCACAGTCAGCGTTTCGGCATCGAGCCGGAGCTGACGACGCGCCTGGCGCAGTGGAACATCCGGTTGTACGAGGTGCCGATCAGCTACCACGGCCGCACGGTCGCCGAGGGGAAGAACATCGGCTGGAAGGACGCGGTCTCGGCCGTCTGGACGCTGCTCAAGTACCGGTTCCTCGACGATCGGTTCACCACCCACGACGGGTATTACGTCCTGCAGAGCATGCGGCGCGCGCGCCGGTTGAACCGGTGGATCCTCGAGCAGTTCCGCCCGTTTCTGGGCCAGCGCGTGGTCGAAGCGGGATGCGGCATCGGCAATTTCACCGAGCTGCTGCTCGACCGCCAGCGTCTGCTCTGCGTTGACAACGATCCGCTGTACGCCGAGATGCTCGACTGGCGCCTGGGGCATCTCGAAAACGTCAGCATCCTCCGGTTCGATCTCGCCGACGCCGCCGCCTACGCGCAGCTGAAGCCGGAAGCGGTCGACACCGTCGTGTGCCTCAACGTCCTCGAGCACATCAAGGCCGACGAAGCGGTGCTGCGCGCCTACTACGATCTGCTCGAGCCGGGCGGCCACGCGATCGTCATCGTGCCCGCGCATGCCTCCCTGTACGGCCCCTGCGATGAAGCGCTCGGCCACGAGCGCCGCTATGCGCCGATCGATCTGCACAGCAAGATGCAGGCGGCCGGCTTCGAGGTCGTCGCGATGCAGGAGTTCAGCCGGCTGGCCGCGATCGGCTGGTGGCTGAACAACCGGCTCGGACGCCGCGAGCTGCACACGCGTCAGATGCGGCTGTTCGAGCTGTTGCTTCCGCTCGCCAAGGCGGTCGAAGCGATGCGGCTTGGCCAGGGCCTGACCCTGATCGGCGTCGGCCGTAAACGGAAGTAGGATCGGGAAGCGGCGCGACACCGGGTGTAGCGGAGGCGGCCAAGGCCCCGCCTCGGGCGCTGCCGCGCCGCGAGCGGGTATGATGCCGCCATGGCGGATCGTCAGTACCGCGCCGGAGACTCGATTGAGGATTTCTGCCGCGCGTGCAAGATCGATCGCATGCACACGGTCGTCGTATCCGACCAGGGCGGCGGCGCGCTCCGCGTCTCGTGCGGCTATTGCGGAAGCGAGCACAATTATCGCGGCCCCTCGTCTGCGCAGGCATCTCCGGCAGCGGACCGCGAGGGCCGCGGCAGCGACGCGGCCGCCAGACCGCGGCCCGAGCGCGCCGCGTTTCCGCCGGTCAGCGATCGCGAAAGGACAGCCCCACCGATGACCCTCGATTCACCCGACGTCGAGCTGCTGCTGCGGCGCATCATCCGCGAGGAGACCGGCCTGACGCCGGTTACGCCGGCCGATCGCTGGCGCAACGGTCAGTTCGTGCTGCGCCCGGGCTCGGCGGGTCTGCAGGAAAAGAGCTGGCCGATCGAGACGTTCTTCCACAAGGTCGTGATGCTGCGCAACCGCCTGCGCACCCTCGAGCAGCAGATCAACGCGCTGGACGTCGCCGAAGACGTCAAGGTGAAGCTGCAGGGGTACATCACCGGATGTTACGGGTCGCTGACCAGCTTCAACGTCCTCTTCGCCGACGAAGACGACCAGTTTCGCGGCAGCGGCGACTAGCAGACAGCCGCGTCGCCGCGGCGACCTGCCCGTTCAGGGATAGAGATAGTCCGTCGTCCACCCTGACGGCGTGCGCGTGTACAGCAGCCGTTCGTGGAGACGGCCCGGGCGTCCGTGCCAGAATTCGACGCGATCGGGCACGAGCCGGAACCCGCCCCAGAACGGCGGCCGCGGGACGGGGCGGCCCGCGAAGCGCGCCTCGCATTCCTTCAGACGGTCTTCGAGTGCGGTGCGCGACGACAGTTTTGCGCTCTGGTCCGAGGCCCACGCGCCGACTTGACTGTCGCGCGGGCGACCGGCGAAGTAGCGATCCGACTCGGCTGCGCCCGCCAGCTCCACCGTCCCTTCGATCCTGATTTGTTCCTCGAGCGTCGGCCAGTGCTGGCAGAGGGAGGCGTGCGGGTTCGCGGTGAGTTCCCGAGCCTTGCGGCTGCCATAATTGGTGTAGAACACGAATCCGCGTTCGTCGGCGCCCCTGAGCAGAACGATACGTACTGACGGACGGCCGTTCTCATCCGCGGTCGCCAGCGCAAGGGGAGCCGTGTCGACGCCGGCGAGCCTGGCGCGCGCGGCGGCCGCAACATATTGAGCGATCGGATCTTTGGCCGGCTCTTGATCCTGCATTCACGCGATCTTCACACAACACGGCCCGGGCATGGAAGGTGCACCTCCGCATTGGACGCAAGGAGGCTGCATGTTCCGGGCTCTATTGAGGCTCATCGTCGTGCTGGTGGTCTTGGTCGCCGCGGCGGCGTTCTTTCTCGGCTACTGGGGCAACAACCAGCTTCTGCACCAGGGCAAATCCACACCGTCGGTCGGAACGGCCGGACAGGTGGACATCGAGCGCGCGCGTGAAGCCGGCGCGGCCGTTGGAGAAAAAACGGCGGCGGCGGCCACCAAGGCGGGTGCCCTCCTCGGCGATGGCGCGCTGACCGCCAAGATCAAGTCGAAGATGGCGCTCGATGACACCGTGCGCTCTCGCACGATAGACGTTTCCACCACCAGTCACGTCGTGACGGTGTCGGGGCACGTCGGGACGGGAGCGGAGCGGGACCGCGCGCTACAACTGGCGCGGGAAACGGCCGGCGTGAGCCAGGTGATCGATCACCTGACCGTCGACGCCCGTTGACGCGTGACGACGACTTCGCCGGGGCGGACGAGCCCGAGCGCGGCGCGGGCTTCGAACTCGATCGCCGCGGGATCGACTCGCAGAGCCTGGGCTTCGCGCCGCAAGGCAGTATTCTCGTGGCGGAGCCGCGAGATCTCCCTGTGCAGGCGTTGCGCGTCGTGCCGCGTCTGCAGCACCGCCGGCAATCCGTGATCGTCGCCGAAGAGGGCGAAGAGCAGGATACAGGCCGCACACGCGAGCGCGAGCTTCATCGACGCGCACCGTACCAGAACCCTACCGAAAGTACAAGATCGATTCGATGAAGCTGTGGAAGTGGTGGGTGCTTGTGGTGTTCGTGGTCAGCGGGCCGTGGTACGGCGTGACGCGCACACCGCAGTGGAGCCGCGTGACGTGGATACCGTTCCACGGGCGTGAGGACAAGCCCAGCGACGTCGCAGCCAACTTTGCGCTGTGGTTACCGTTTGGCTGGTCGTTCGCTGCCAGGCGCCGCGGTGGGGCGCGGCTGATGGTGGCGGGACTCGCAGCGCTGGGTTTCTCGGCCGTGGCGGAAACCTCGCAGCTCTTTTTCGTGATGCGCGACCCGTCCGCGACCGACGTCTTCGTCGGCATGCTGGGCAGCGCCGCGGGTTCACTCGCCGCGCAGGCCTTCGACGGGAGCGACGCGCGCGGCCCGCAGCGCCGGGTCGAGGCAGGCGAGCGCGGCAGCGACTAGGCGAAGCGGACGCCCGCGGCCTGGCCGAGCGCCGCGACGAAACGGCTCCAGTCGGCCGCGTTCCGCCAGCACCCGCCGCCCGGGATCGGTGATCCGGTAGTGGTAGCGGCCCTACCTAGTGGAGTCCTACATATACAGATGCTTGGACCTGGCCCGGAAAAAGGTTGGCGGTAGGATGGGCCATGGCGCACGAGACCGACGACTTCGAGCAGCTGATCTCCGATCTCCATGCCACCGCCTCGGGCGGCGCCGCTGACGGCGGCGACACGGCGCGCCTCGAGCGCTGGCTGCAGCGGCTGACCGACGCCGCGGGCAGCGATCTCCTCCTCGTCGCCGGAGCGCCCCCCTCGATCCGCGTCGACGGTGGTATCCGGCCGCTCGCCGAAGGACCGCTCGACGGCGTCGACGTCGAGGAGGCGGTGCTGCCGGCGCTGCCGCCGCACGCCCGCCGCATCTACCGGCAGGCGGGAATCGCCGACGGCTCGTTCCGGGTCGCGGGGCTCGGGCGCTTCCGCATCAACCTGCACCGCGAGCGCGGCCGCGCCGGCGCCGCGATCCGGGCGCTGCCGGCCAGGGTGCCCCGCCTGGCGACGCTCGGCCTGCCGGCAAGCGTCGAGGCGCTGACGCGGCTGCCGCGCGGCCTCGTCCTGATCGGCGGCCCGACCGGCTCGGGCAAGACCACCACCCTTGCGGCTCTCGTCGAAGAGATCAGCCGCCGCGACGCCCGCCACATCGTCACCATCGAGGATCCGATCGAGTACGAGCACGCGCACCATGCCGGCGTCGTCGAACAGGTGGAGATCGGTCTCGACGCTCCTGATTTCCCGACGGCCCTGCGCGCCTCGCTGCGCCAGGCGCCCGACGTCATCGTGGTTGGCGAGATGCGCGACCCGGAGACGATGCGGATCGCGCTGTCGGCGGCCGAGACGGGACATCTCGTGCTGTCGACCGTGCACACGACCGATGCCGCCTCGACGATCGCCCGCGTCAGCGACTCGTTTCCCGACGAGCGGCAGAACACGATTCGCCAGGAGCTGGCGATGGCGCTCGCCGCGGTGATGACGCAAACGCTGCTGCCGCGGACGGGCGGCGGCAGGGTGCCGGCCGCCGCGCTGCTGATGGTCGGCTACGGCGCGCGTCAGCATATCCGCCGCAACGCCCTGCAGCACCTGCATCAGGAGACGACGATCACGCGCAAGGCGGGCTCGTTCACGTTCGAAGAGTCGCTCGCGCAGCTCGTGAAGCAGGGGCTGGTGGAACGGCAGGACGCACTCACACGGGCGATCCATCCCGAGGAACTCGAACAGCTGCTGGCATAGCATTCCCGTCAATCGACCAGATACGGGCACGGAAGATGCTTTCACCAGGTCGCGTATGTGTGCGACTTTGAGGAGGCAGCTCATGCAGATGTTCCGTCGATGTCTTGGTGCTTCGCTGGCGGTGTTGCTGATGGCACCCGCGGCGTTCGCGCAGCAGACCCACGTGGTGAAACAGTCGACGCTCGACCAGGCGGTCCAGCAGCGCGTGTCCCAGGATCAGGCGGACCGCGACGCCATCAGGACCTTTCTGCACAATCCGGCGGTGGAGGACGTCGCCGGCAAGGCGGGCTTGTCGGTGAACAAGGCCGAAGCGGCGGTGTCGACGCTGCAGGGAGACGAGCTGCGGCAGGCCGCGAGCCAGGCGCGCGCGGTGAACGATCAGCTCGCCGGCGGTTCGACGGTGGTGATTTCCACCTGGACGATCATCATCATTCTCCTGATCATCGTTCTGATCCTTGCGCTGAAGTGACCCCAGAAGCCGCGCGCCGCTGCCGCTGGCGCTGGCTACCCGCGGCCGTCGTGTTCGCCACGGCGGCCGCTGTCTCCCCTGCGGCGGCGCAGCCGCTCGTCGTGCCGTATCTGCCGCAGAGTGAGGATCTCTGCGGCGGCGCAGCCGCAGCGATGGTGATGCGCTACTGGGGTGACTCGAATGTGTACCCGGATGCCTTCCAGTCGCTCGTCGATCGGCACGCCGGCGGCATCCGTACCGCCGACCTGACTTCTGATCTGCAGCGGCGGGGCTGGACGACGATCGCGGGGGCCGGCGACACAACCGAGATCGTCAAGGAACTGCACCGCGGCCGTCCGGTCATCGCGCTCGTCCAGGACAGCCCAGGGCGCTTTCACTACGTGGTCGTCGTCGGCCTGGATGACGGCCGTGTGACGCTGCACGATCCGGCGCGATTGCCGGATCGCGTGCTACCGGTCGCGCGCTTCGACGAGCAGTGGCGGCAATCCAATCGCTGGATGCTGATTCTGTTGCCGCGAATCGATCCCGGTAACGCCGCGGGCCAGGACGTTTCCCCGGTGAACACGCGCGCGCCAGATTCGGCCGATGTTCCGACCGTCACGCCCGGCGGGGACAGCGCGTGCGCGCGCCTGGTCGAAGCGGGCGTGGCCCGCGCCACGGCGGACCGCGCGGCCGCGCGAACGCTGCTGGGCCGGGCGACGGCCGAGTGTCCGCGGGACCCGGCGGCCTGGCGTGAGCTGGCGGGCCTGGATGTGCTTGAGGCGGACTGGTCGGCCGCGGCCGTACACGCCCGACAGGCGGTCACCCTCGCTCCAGGCGATGCCTACGCCTGGCGTATTCTCGCGACCGCCGAGTACGTGCGACACGACGATCTCGCGGCGCTCGCCGCCTGGAACCGGATCGGCGAGCCGCTGGTGAATCTGGTCGACGTCGAGGGACTCGAACACACGCGCTACGGGATCGTCGCCGACGCGATCGGCGTTCCGTTGAAGTCGCAGCTGACTCCCGACGCGATTCGCCTCGGGGAGCGGCGGCTCCACGACGTGCCGTCGGTCGCCGCGGCGCGGCTCACGTTCCACCCGGTCGAGGACGGCCGCGTCCACGTCGATGCGTCGGTGCTGGAGCGCGATCGCCTGCCGTGGGGCTACGCCGCGTGGATCGGGATGGGATTCGAGGCGGCGGTCGACCGGCAGATCTCCGCGCAGTTCAGCAGCCTGACCGGCGGCGGAGAACTCACCGGCGTGACCTGGCGCTGGTGGGAGCACCGCCCGATGGTGGCCGGCTTCTTCGCGGCGCCGGCGCCCATGTTCGGCGGGGGCACGATTCGGCTCGACGCGCTCCACGAAACGCAAACGTTCGGTGGAGACGCGCGCGCCGAAACCCGCACCCGGGTGGCGATGTCCCTGGGTCGCTGGATGACCGACCGTACCCGCATGACCGCGACGGCCGGGGTCGAGCGGTGGACGGACCGCCCCGCAGATCTGTCCGTCACCTACGCGATGCAGCACCTGCGCTTCGACGATCGCCTGCGGTTCGCGGGGGGCCTGTCGCAGGCATTTGGCGCGTCCCCGTTCACCATCATCGACGCGTCAGCCGCATTGCGAAGCCGCGCCGCGAACCAGGGATTCGTGCTGTTCGGACTCGGCGCCTACTCCGCCGCCTCGACACGCTCGCCGATGTCGGTCTGGGCCGGCGCCGACACGGGGCAGGCGCGGGACGTCCTGCTGCGCGCCCACCCGCTGCTCGACGACGGCACCATCACCGGCGGCGTGTTCGGCCGGAGCCTGGCCTCGGGCACCATCGAGGCGCAGCAGTGGCGGATGCTGCGACTGATGCCCGGACGATTCGCGCCGGCCGTGTTCGTGGACCTCGCGCGCGCGTCCCGTGGACTCGGCGGCGCCGTTTCTCCCGTGCAGGCCGATGCCGGCGCCGGATTGCGGATCGCGATTGCTGGCGCGGGGGTGATGCGGATCGACGCGGCGCGCGGCTTGCGCGACGGCCACATGGCGCTGTCGGCCGGCTGGGACGTGCGCTGGCGCTGACGCGTCAGCGCCACCAGCGTCCATCGAGCACGATGGACACGGCACCGGCGTTGGACCACGCCGCGAAGTAGGGGCGCTGTCCGTAGTAGCCGGCGCGTACCGTCAGATACGGCGTTACCCGGACGCCGCCAGTGAACTCCGCCGCCGTCCACGTCGTCGAGCGGCCGACCAGGAAGACCGGTGGCGTGTCGACGTGAGAGACGCGCCCGGCCGCAAAGGTACGGGCAGTGATCGTCTGAACTCCCTGCAGATAGAACGACTGTGTCGAGACCGTTCCGGTGGATCCGGTGAAGCGATCGCCCACCCATTCGCCGCTCAGCCGTGTGTGGTTGAGCGTGAATTCCGCCTCGAGGTTGCCCACCGTGGCGTCGCCCGCCGGCAGCGTGTCGCTGGCCTCGCGGTAGCCGCCATGGGCGATACCGCCGCCGACCCGGAAGCCAGGCCGCAGCGTGAAGCCGCCGCCCGCGACCACCTGCGGGATGGCCGGGAAGTCGTTGTGCTTCAGTTCCACTCCGGGACGGGCCGGCGTCGTGTCGAGCACGCCGGCGCGGGCGTCCCATCGCGTTCCCGATCCGCTGACGACGACGCCAAGCGGGTATCCGACGGTCAGCGGCTGCAGCGCGTCGAAGTGCGCTTCGAAGCGGGGCAGCGGGATCACGTAGTACGGCACCGGCGAGATCGTCGGGTTGAGGTCGGCACGCATCTGCAGCGGGTTGAGTCCCAGCGGCTCGGTGATGACGCCGGCGTCGACGCGGATCGGTGTGCGCGTGCGCATCTGGTAGCGCACCTGCAGCTGGTACCACTGGAACGTGGAAGTGCCGTCGGGCCGATGCCAGGCCCACGGCCGCAGGATCACTATGGCGCCGGGCGCGATCCGCACCGTCCCGGTGACGTCGAGGACGGCCGAGACCTGCTGGTACGACGACAGCATCGCGGCCGACCCGACCGCCTCGACCGACACTGTCGGCTCGACGGCCTGCTGCGCCGCCGCCGGCGACGCCAGCGCGAGCGCGAGAACGGCGGTTCGGCCGACGCGTCGCATCATCCGTTGAAGGCGATCACTCCGCCCTTGCGGCCGGCGCGCGCCGCCGCTGCGTCGAAGCGATGGTCCTCGAGGCGGAAGGTCGGCAGGGTAGCGGCGAGGGCCTGCACGACCTCGGCGTCGAACTGCGTGCCGGCACACCGCCACAGCTCCTTCAGCGCCTCGGCGGCCCCGAGCGCCGGCCGATAGGCGCGGGCGCTGGTCATCGCGTCGAACGCGTCGACCACGTGGACGATCCGCGGGAGCATCGGAATCTCGTCGACGACGAGCCCGTGCGGGTAGCCCCTGCCGTCGGGACGCTCGTGATGGAGTTCGACGATCGGCAGGTGCGGCGCCAGGAAGGCGACGCTGCGGAGGATCCGCGCCCCGGTCGTCGGATGCTCCTTGATCGCCTCGAACTCCTCGTCGGTCAACGGGCCGGGCTTGCGCAGCACGTCGTCGCTGATGCCGATCTTGCCGATGTCGTGCAGCAGCGCACCAAGGCGGAGGACGTCGAGGTCGTCCTCGGCGAGGCCGAGATGCTCGCCAACCGCGGCTGAAATGGCGCTGACGCGCTCGGAATGGCCGGCCGTGTAGGGATCGCGCGCGTCGAGCGCGAGCGCCAGTGCGCGGATCGCGCCGACGTAGGTGCTGCGCGTCTCCGCTTCGGCCGCGGTGAGCGTCGCCATCAGATTGTTGAAGGTGTCGGTCAGCGTGTCCACTTCGAGGCTCGAGCCCGTCCTCGCCACCGGCGCGTAGAGGCCGCCCGATCCGGCGAGGTGCGTGAGCGAGGCGGTGAGGGTGTGGATCGGCCGCGCTACCGAGCGCGCCAGCGCCATGCTGGCCAGGCCGGCGAGGGCGAGCGCGACGAGCGCGATGAGCGCCAGCGCGCCCAGGGTGTCGGAGAGGATCGGGTGCGCCGAGCTGTCGATCGACTCCAGCACGTAGACCGAGACGGCGCCGTACTGCAGCAGCTTGCGCACCGCGAACTGTTCGCCGCGCAGCTCGACGGTGTCGACCGAGGGCAGCGTCGTGAGCACCGCAGGCGTCAAGGCGCGCGTCGCGCCGGGCGGCAGCGTCCCGGCGACCACCGCGTCGCCGGCGGTGATGATCGCGCTCGCGCCCGACAACGCGGTCAGCTGGGCCGCGTACTCGGCGTCGAGCGCCGATCCGAGCTGCAGGTAGCCGACGACCGTCGGGCCGAAGGTCAGCGGCGCGGCGGCGACACGGAAGACGCCGGTCGGCAGCACCACGAACTCGCCGGAGGGCAAGACGCCGCCGGCAAAGGCGCGCGGCCACTCGGCGTGGCGCCGGCCGCCGGTGGCCACTACGGTTCCGTTGGCCATCGCGACCGCGAGGATGTCCGGCCGCAGTCGGCTCGCCAGCTCGTCGACCTCGCGCTGCACCGTGCTGAACAGATCGCGCCGCCGCTCGCCGTCGGACGTGGACATCTCGGCCTGATAGGTGTCCATCGCCGCCTTGACCGTCGGCGATTCGGCCAGCGTCTCGGCCTGCGCCTGCATCTCGCTGGCGCGGCGCGCCTCGAGCGTCGCCAGCATCGTCTGTTCGTTGGAGAGATGCGCGACGACGGTGTTGCGCACCCGATCCCGGACGATCACCGTGACGACGAGGAAGACGGCGGCGAGGATCAGCCCGACCGTCGAAAACGTCGCGATCATCGTCCGGACGACGAAGCGCGGCGGGGTTCGTGCGCTCATCACTTGCTCGTGATCGGCAGCGCGAACTGCAGCGCCGCGGCGTGTCCGGCTTCGACCGTGACCCGCTGGCTGTTGTCGCCGATACGCTCGTGCCAGGCCGTCACCGTGAACGTGCCGGACGGGACGTCGTCGATCGTGAAGGAGCCGTCTGCCGCCGGCACGGCGAAGTACGGATGATCGAACACCATGATGCTCGCCGTCATGTGCGAGTGCAGGTGGCAGTACACCTTGATCAGGCCGGGCCGCGGGAATCGCTCCGACTTGCTGCGTCCCTTCGGATACGAACCGAGATCGAACGAGCCGCCGCGCGACAACGAGAACACGTCGTGGAAGAACGGATCGCCGTTGGGAAACTCGACCGTCGATCCCGAGGTGATCGCGACGACGTGCGGCACGAAGGTCTCGTTCTCCTGGGCGATCGACGCCCGCATCGGCGCGACCGACGCCGGCGCCGGTGCGTCTTTCACGAAGACGATGACGTTGGTGACTTCCGACTGGGGCGCGGGGGCGGGGGCGAGTCTGCGCGATCCGTAGGCAGCCGACGGCGGCGCGGCGCTCACCGGAACCGAGATAGTCACCCGGCCTTCGATGCGGCCGGCGGCGCTCGCCAGGCTGGGTGAGGGCGCGAGCAGCCACGCCGCGACTAGCGCGGCAAGAATGGAGAGTTCAGCTCGCGACCGGGGTACCGGAATGCTCACGTGCCATGAAGTATGACCCGACGACCAGCGCCGCCGCAAGTGCTTGCGCAGCGAGCGTTTCCGCCGTCGGAAAGACCGCGAACCAGAGCCCCATCCAGTCGGGGATCACGCGGGTGAGCGTGGAAATCGGCGTGGTCGGCAGCCAGTTGGCGAGCTGCATCTCCTGCGCCTGCTCGCCCACCATCACCAGCATGACGAGTCCGAGCATCACGCCCGTGACCACGAGCATCCGACGGTACGGCAGCCGGCGGTGCGCGACGAACGTCAGCGCGCCGACGACGGACGTGAGCGCCAGGCCGGCGGCGACGCCGTAGATCACGGGAGTGCTGCCAAGGCGGAGCCGGTAGCTCTGAAGGAACAGCACGACCTCGAAGCCTTCGCGGTACACCGAGGTGAATCCGAGCGCGCCGAGGCCCCACCACACGCGCGAGGGGGCCGTATCCTGCAGCAGCTGCGTGCGGCGCCGGCTGTGCATCGAGATCCAGCCAGTCCAATACACCTTGTGGAAGAACCAGTTCATCACCACGAGCAGCACGACGATCGCGAGCAGCCCGGTGATCGCCTGCAGGTGGAGCGCTGAAACGCTGTCGGCCAGACTTGCAACGATGCCGATGGCGACGAACCAGGTGATGACCGTGGCCGCGAGCGCGGCAGCCGCGCCGGCCGCGACCGGCCGCTGGTAGGTCTGGCGGGTCCCGACCAGGTTGGCGGTGACGGCGGCGAGCACCAGAATGCACTCGAGCCCCTCACGGAAGACCAGCACCGCGATGTCGAGAATCCGGGCGCCGAAGTCGCGGTGTACCAGCGGATCAGGAAGCCCGCCGGCCCTCAGGACCTGCAGGATGAGAATGGCGGCGACGGCGGCGACGCCGGCGGCGAGCAACAGCGAAACGACTCGGGACTTCACGATGTAAGACCTGTCGCGACAAGCACTTATAAGATTCGACCACAGGGGTCGCATAGAGGAGTCTATACCCGACCATTACGGTCGTCAATAGGTGTGCTCCAGCGTGTGTAGACGAATGACGTGACGAGCAAGAGCACCCCGAGCGCGATGATGCTGCCGACCCGGTAGATGCGGTCGAGCTCGGCCATGTCGACGAAGAAGACCTTCGCGATCGTGAGACCGAGGACCCCGATCGCGAAATAACGAATCGGCGGGTAACGGCGCACCAGACCGACGATGACCAGGGTGGTGCCATAGAGGGCCCACGTCACCGACAGCATCAGCTGGCGCTCGACGCGGCCATCGCGGATCGCCCAGTAGGCATCGATCTCGCTCGTCAGCGCCACCAAGGTCACGAGCTGCGCGGTCAGAAGCGCGGTGCCGATCCCGAAGGCGCGTGACGCGGCTCCGCCGGCCCGACGGACGAACCAGGCCAGCAGGTACGACAGTGCGATCACCAGCGCCGCGCACGCGGCTCGCGGGTTCAGCAGCACCACCTGGCTTGTCGGCGGCGCCGACGCCAGCAGCGCGATGGTCTGCGCGACCGCGACACCAAACAGCGCGACGCCGGCGACGCGCATCCACGAGAGATCCTGACGGATCGCAAGAACGATCACCAGCGCACCTTCTACCGCCCATCCGGCCGTGACGGCCGCGCCGTCGAGCAGTAGCGCGGTGGCGATGGCGGCCAGCGTCAGCGCCACCGACAGGAAATTCACGGCAAGCATGGGACGGCGCGTCCACAGCGCGGCCGCGATCGCGGCGTTCCACACGGCGAATCCCACCGCGACATGGCCGGTCGTCGCCACGCTGAGCCGGTAGAGCAGCAGATAGGCGGCCGCGTAGAGCCCGAGCGGATTGACGTGCAGCCAGGCGATGTCGGCGGCCCCGGGCTCGCGCGGCTCGTCGCGCCAGACCGTGCGTTCCAACACGGCGAGCAGCGCGATCACGTAGACCGCGACGATCGCGACGAGGCCTTCGCGTCGGCTGCCCTGGGCGGCGACGGTGCTGCACCACACGAGCAGCGGCCCGGCGACCGATGCCCAGACGCCGAGTCCCACGCCGGCGCCGATCCGCGAGGCCGCGACGGCGCCGGCAAGCATGAGCATGACGAGCCACACGAGGAGCGCGCTCTGGTGATCGGTCAGGATCGCCAGCGACGCGAGGTAGTAGGCCACGGGAGCGGTGGCGAGCATCATCCAGACGAGCTGCCCGGCCGCCCCCGCCGTGCGCCGGCACTCGCGCGCGATGTAGAGGAACATCGCGCAGTAGAGCGTCAGGTACAGCTCGGTGCGCAGGTAGGCTGACGGCGCGTAGAAGCGGTCGGCCCAGGCGGCGACCGTCAGCAGCGTGGAGAGATAGCTGACGAGATTCACGAACGGCCACTCGCGCCGGTGTGCGAGGACGGCCGTGCCGCCGATGAGAATCGTGTCGTAGGTGAACAGCGTCACCTGGGCGTCGGTGGTCCCCGGCAGCAGAAACGGCGTGGCGAACCCGCCGCCGACGGCGAAGAGCGCCAGGCCCTGCGACCGCTGCCGGTCGGCGAGCCACCCGATCACGGCCGTGATCGCCACCATCAGGATGAACGCCGCCGGGCGGCCGATCAGCGAGTAGAGGGTGAACGCCGCATAGGTGGACAGATAGAGAATCGCGCCGCCGCCGCCCGCCATCACCTGGCCGTACGCCGCATAGCCTCGTCTCGCGAACTGCAGACCGCCGGCGATCAGCGCGGCACCGAAGACGGCCCCCTGAAGGACGCGGGCGCCTTCGCCGATCCATCCGTAGTCGATCGCCAGCTTTTCGAAGTACGCCGCGCCGACCACGATCGCGATCACGCCGATGTAGAGCAGCCAGCGGGAGCCGATTCGGGTTTCGAGGGACGAGGCGGGCGAAGGTGCCAAGGGTGCTAAAGGCGCCAAGCGTGCTAACGGTGCTGGTGCTGAGGGTGCTGGGGGTGCTGAAGGTGCTGGTGCTGAAGGTGCTTGCGCTGAACGGGCTTGCGCTGAAGGGG
>DASXLB010000061.1 GCA_036496585.1 Vicinamibacterales bacterium | reverse complement strand
TTCCCCATGCGTCGACGTCGATGACGGCCTTGGCAAAGGCCTGCGGCGCTTCTTGCGGCAGGTTGTGACCGACGCCGCCGGTCACCAGTCGGTGCGCGTACTTGGCGGCGAACTTCTTGGCATATGACGCCGGATCTGGATGCGGCGCACCGTTGGCATCGCCTTCGAGCGTGATCGTCGGCACCGTGATGACAGGACCCGCCGCCAGCCGCGTCTCGAGCTCGTCGTACTTCGACTCGCCGTCGGCGAGCGCGAGCCGCCACCGGTAGTTGTGCATCACCAGGCTGACGTGATCCGGGTTGTCGAACGCGTTCGCGCTGCGATCGAACGTCGCCGCGTCGAAGTGCCACTGAGGCGACGCGGTTCGCCAAATGAGCTTCGCGAAGTCGTATCGATACTTGTCGTAGCCGGCGCGACCTCGCTCGGTCGAGAAGTAGTACTGGTACCACCAATCGAGCTCGGCCTGCGGCGGCAGCGGCGATCGGTTCGCCTCGCGGCTCCCGATCAGATATCCGCTGACCGACACCGTTCCTGTGCAGCGCTCCGGCCAGAGCGCTGCAACGATGTTGGCGGTTCGTGCGCCCCAGTCGAAGCCAGCGATGGTCGCCTTGTCGATCGCGAGCGCATCCATCAGCGCGATCGTGTCGGCGGCCAACGCGGCCTGCTGGCCATTTCGCGGCGTGTCGCTTGACAGAAAGCGCGTGGTGCCATAGCCGCGCAGGTAGGGCACGATGACGCGGTATCCGGCCGACGCCAGCAGCGGCGCGACGTCGACGTAGCTGTGAATGTCGTACGGCCAGCCGTGGAGGAGGACCACTGCGCCGCCCTGCGCCGGACCGAGTTCGGCATACCCGACATTCAGGACGCCGGCGTCAATCTGCTTCAGCGCGCCGAAGGTATTTGCGCTCGTGGATTGCGGACGGCGCGCCGCGACGGCCCGCAGCGGCGCCGCGGCAACCGCCACGGCCGCCGCGCTCAAGAACCGGCGCCGATTGCGGTCGCACGTCATTTCGCGGCCGTGGCGGACGTCGAGGACCGCAGCGAACGGAAGGCAGCTCGGAGTTCGGTGGTAAAGAGTGCCGGTTGCTCCCACGCGGCAAAATGACCGCCCTTATCGAGCCTGTTGTAGTAAATGAGCTTCGGATACGCCTTCTCCGTCCAGCTCCGCGGCGCCTGGTAGAGCTCCTCAGGAAAGGCGCTGACGGCGGCCGGGATTGCGATGCCCTTCGGAGCAAAAAACGGCAGCTTGCTTTCCCAATACAAACGGGCCGACGACACCGCCGTGTTGGTCAGCCAGTAGAGCGTGACGTTGTCCAGCACGTCGTCGCGCGTCAGGCCCTCGGACTTCCCATCGAATACGCGAGTGATGAGCGCCAGACTCTGTGCGTCGTGATCGAGCATCCACGCGGCCAGGCCGACCGGTGAATCGGCGATCCCATATAGCGTCTGCGGGCGATTCGCCATCTCATTGGCGTAGCCCAGACCGTGCTTGTAGAAATAGGCCAGCTGATCGTACGCGTGCTGCTCTTCGGTGGACAGTCCCGTTGGCGCCGCCGCACCCGCAAAGGCCGCCGCGTCGATGCCGGGCGGAACCGTCGCCGGCATGTTGGTGTGAATGCCGATCAGTTCCGGAGGGGCGAGCAGCGCCATCTGTTCCGTGACTGCGTTGCCCCAGTCGCCGCCCTGCGCCACATAGCGCGTATATCCAAGCCGTTTCATCAGCACGATCCAGGCACGTGCGACGCGGATCGGATCCCAGCCGGTGCCGGCGGGCTTCCCGGAAAAGCCGTAGCCGGGCAACGACGGAATCACCACGTCGAACGCGTCGGAGGCGTTGCCGCCGTGTGCTGTCGGATTGGTCAGCGGATCGAT